>JAILIJ010000361.1 GCA_024695315.1 Bacteroidaceae bacterium | reverse complement strand
TTGTCGAAAAAGCCATTTTCAATCGTATCATCCGATAATGATTAAGATTGAAAATGGCCACAAAATAAAATTATTTAATTATCACTTTATCTACTATGTAAGTTCCGTCAGCGCAAAGTGATTTACGAATGTATATTCCTTTCTTTAGACTTTTCGTCTCATGTCCCATAATATCATAATATTTCTCAGATATAACATTAGGAACAGAACCAGAATCAAAGTTTTCTATGTTCATGGTCTCATTATTTGACGATAAAGTAATGTTCACCTCCTCAGAAGGCAGACTGCTTTTGAAGTTCTTGTCGTTCAAGGCTTCCACCGTAAAAGTGTATGTAGCACCTGGAGTTAAGTTTTCTACGTTAAATGTGGTGTTCTTAATTTCATCAATGCTCCATATCCTTTCGCCAACCATCCAAACAGTAGAATCGTTATATTCCCCTTTAAGCAGACTAATATCATTCAAAAAAATACGTTCGTTCTTTGTTGATATGACAATTTTTTTTGTTCCTCCTCCTATAATTGGAAGCATTACGTCCTGTTCTACTTTATTAACCTTATATGTGTTTAAGGTCTCGGTTGTACCAGATTCTACGTCATATAGTCCTATGGTACAGTTTACGGACTTACCAGGATATGACACCATACGAATGGCAAGTGTGCAAGTGTCATCTGGAAGTTTTATTGTAGGAGTATAAAGTGATGCGGACTGTCCGTACAAGCTAACCTGAAGGTATCCTCCGCAAGAATATGCGAGAGAAGAGAACCATCCCGTGCTGTTTAGATAAGTGTCTAATGTCTCTCCGATATTTTCGGAAGAAGATTTTGCGTATTGTCCGTTTGTTAGTCCTGAGAAATCCTCCTTAAACAAGACCGGATTGATGTCAGCTGGTAGATGCTCTTGGATATTTATTCGGTATGAAAGAGCATTATCCACAGCCTCCCAGTTTACAGATATTTCATTATCTTTTATGTCATAATTATCAATTACAGGACGTGAGAGCTGGTCTTTCATGAAACGGAAAGTGATGAGCCCGTCCTCATTCTTTATGTTTGTAACTCCCTTTTCCGTAGGAGTGCCGTCCCACGAGAGAGAATTGGGAGAAGAATAGTCTGTAAACAGATTATTGTTACCGTAGGGGTAAAGGTCTGTTGATTGCTGAGAATAAATCTGAGTGCCGTCAGCTTCAATAAGGTCATAGTGTGGAGTTGTTCCACTATTTACTACATTGTACATCCAGGTTGTTTCGTCGTATTTCACATGTGCAATCATTAGTCCTGTTCCTGGTTGGTACGCATCCCATCCCCTTTGCTGTCGATTTTCCAAAGTGAAATATTCATTTGAGTTTTTTGTACTTATGCGATACGCCTTATTTGTTGACGTTAGTTCTGTGAGTGCAACACTATCCGAAGGGGTATCCAGTTCTTCGAAAGTCAACCATCTTAGGCTATAACGTTCAAAGGCAGACATGGCAGCCGGAGTATGAGAATCATTGTTGTAGTTACCCTGATCCATTATATCCCACGCACCTAACTGCAAAGATGAATTGTTATTTGTGCAATACATGTCAGGAAGTCCTAAGACATGAGAAAATTCATGACAGAACGTACCTATTCCTTCCAATGTTGCTCCATCAGTATATTTCAGTTCGCTTGAACATGCGTAGTTGTCTATTTTTTTACCATCAAGTTCGAGATCGATATAGCAGTAAGATAGATTATATGCGTGTGGCCATATTGTGTATGAAGATGCTCCGTAGCTCTCGGCATATCCAGCATATATAACATATACGTAGTCTACTTTTCCATCATTATCAAAATCATATTTTGAGAAGTTAACCCCCAAACTATCATGGGCATATATACATGCGTCGCGAACCATTTCTCCAGGTCTTAGGTCGCTTCCACGATTGTCATTAGAACCATAGTAAGACATCATCTTTTGAAGTTTTATTGGTCCTACGACATCAAATGTTGGACTGAATTTTCCCATTGACTGATCGACGAAATAGTCATGTGAACTTCCTGTAGCGCCGTATTCTGTATTACCTTCCTTATTCATCATTCGGTCGAAAACGTCAGGTGTGTATTCTTGTTGGAAAGCATTATCGGCAAATTCAACAAGTAGAATTATCCCTTTCATTTCTCCCTCAGTAGGGAAATATACTCCAGGAAGTTTTTTCTGCTGCGCTTTTCGTTTTTTACTATTAGCCGACTGTGAAGAATATGCTCGATTAAAATCGAACTCGTTTTCTGTAGTCAAACTTGCCTGCTCAGATTCTGAGCGATTTTCGATATTGTGGGCCAAAATATCAGATGTAACGATAATATTGTCTACTACACTTGCATAATACATATAACCGTCATCACTCTTGGCTACGAGGTAACCGTCTTCGGTCACTAAAGCATGGAAATGTTCATCTCCTTTAAGGTAATATACTAAGATTGTACCGTCAGGTTGCAAGATTTGTTTTCTCACAGGAAATGCAGGTATAGCCATGACAGCCATACTCATCAACATAAATCCAAATGCTAATATGGAAATACCAAATATTCTTTTCATATTTTATATTTATGTTTTTGAAAGAGGTTAGGAAGAAGAAGTCATAATGAAGTTAAGAAGACGATAGTTGTGTCTGGTAGTATGTTTTTTGCGGTTATGCGTTTGTACGGTTATATGGTTTTCCGTGAACAAATACATTTGTCTCTTTTACCTCTCTTTTTACTTCTTAATTCATAATTCTCAATTTCTCTTAATTGCAAAAGAAGATGTGCTCAGGAGCCTAAACTCCTGGCACATTTTCCCATTTAAGAATTTAAAAAATAATGTGTAAGATTTATAGGTTAACATAAACCTTCATATTCGCATTACCTACGCGTACAACATATATACCTGGCTCTACTTTAACATTTACTGCTTCTACGGCTTTTACGTTGTAGATTTGCTTACCAGACATATCGTAAAGAGTCACATCCTTGCCATCTACATTACTTACGGAAATAATGCCGTTTGAAGTAGTTACATTAGCGCAGAAAGCCTCTTTGACATCTTTGATATTAAGTGCACCTGTGCCGTAAAGATTTGAATAGTTAGATTCTCCCTCAGCATAGATAGCAGTTACTGCGTAGATATGATCTGCGCCAGCTGCGTTCTCATCTGTGAAAGATGTTGTAGTCAGATTGTTTGCAATAAGTTCATTATCACGATATACATTATATCCCTTTACTTCTACTGTGCTGTAGCTTCCATAGAGAGCTGTGTATGTGATGTCATCGAGGAAAGCTACTGTATATGATCCAGAACAACAGCTTCTGATAGCGAAGAACTTAGCTGACTTAGGGAGAGTGTAGTTGAATTCAATCCAGTCGGTACTGCTAACGATAGAATCGCGGTCGAAGGCTATGAAGTTCTCTGGCTCCTGGTCTGTTGTTGAGTACATCATCTCAAATACCTGTGGGTCTGAGCCAGAATGAGGTTTACGGTAGAAGAAAGATACGTCTGTACCACCTTTTACATCTGAAGAAATAAACCAGTCGTCATTGCTAAGTGTTGTAGATACTCCGTCAGATGCAGCCCAGCAAGCAAGAACCTTTTCGCCAGAATGTGCTTTAAGTACAGGGAATTGCTCTGTGCTATAACCTACTTCTGTGGCACTCCATACCTGCCAAGCCATTGGCTCTGCTGCGTGTGCCCATGCTGTATTGCCGATGAACACAACAGGTGTTCCATCGCCATCGTAAACTTTCCAGTCGCCGATATTGTCTATTATGAATGCGTCGTATGACTCAAAGTCTTCTGTGACAGGGTCAAGAACATCTAAGTCGGATGGTGTTTCCCAGTTGAGAATTACATTACCGTTATTTTCTTGTCCTGCTATTTCTACTTCAGGAAGTACAGATCCATGGATAAAAAGACGAATCTTGCCAGTTATGTTATTATCAGGATTTGAGTCTCCGTCAATATTTACAGTTGCATAGTATTCGTATTCCTCACCAGCTTCAGCCTTTGTTGTATTGATGTCGAATGACAATATGTTTACGCTATTCTGAGCCAATTCACTTCCGCTCTTCTGAGCATATTCTTCGCCGTTTCTGTAAAGAGTGACATTATAGTCAGAAAGGCTCTTAGTACCATAATTAGTGACAGAAACCTTCACCTTAGTGCTTTCTCCAGCTTCGATACGCTTTTCGTTAATAGAAATATTTACTGCTGCTATTTCTGTTTCGACACTCTCGTTAACCTTAATGGCATCAACAAAGATAGGAGCGCTTGCGTCGATGGCATTGGCTGCAAAGGCAAACTGTACGTCTGATGCGTCATTACGTAGTGGAATAGAGTAACGTGTCCATCCTACTACTCCTGTGTTATAGTCTACATTTCCTGCAAGTTTCCATCCCTCATCTTGGTAGTTGAGATATACATCGAGAGTCAAGTCTTCTGGGTCAGCTTCGAATCCGTGGTACATGTAGAAAGAGAGTTCTGGAGATGTAGTATTCTTTAGGCTTACACGTGGGCCACCGAGTGTCTCATCCTGAGAAATATTATCGGAATAAGTGAACATGAGCATACCCTCGTCACAATCATAAGGCTTGACTGCCAAACCAGAACCTGTTACGAATGACCAAGCGTATTCAGAACTGCTGTTATATCGAGTCCATGGATCAAGGCCTGCAAATCCGTATGCAAAGGATTCAGAATATGGGAATTCATAAGGTTCACCCACAATGAGGTCTGTTCCTGCTATGATAGATGTGCCAGCTGCGTTCTTTGCACCTATGTAGTATGTGCACATGCTCTGTCCATAACCAAAGTAGTCTGTATGAGCAATGGTAAGGTTCTTAGAGTATTCTGTCACCTGCTCGATAGGATCTTCGAAATTGTAGACATTATGCTTGAAAAGAGCATATTCCACGTCATCAGGATTTACATATCCTCCATGTGCTCCGATACCAGAAACCTTTTCGAAGGTGAACTGAGGAACCCACATGTCATTTTCATAAATCTGTTTTCCCGTTAATGTAGCAATTTCTGCAGGTACATCTATACCTACCCAGTTAGTAACAGAAGTCGTCAATCCCTGTCCTTTGGAGTTTACAGGAACAATCTGATATGTCACAGAACCATTATTCACCTCTGTATCTGTCCAAGTTAGAGAAGCACCTGGGGCTGGGTTGCTGAACACCTTTACAGGTTCTGTACTGCCATTTCTGTATATGTTGATTGCAGAAATCTCAGATAATGCACCCTGCTTGTATGTCTTTGTTGGAGCTGTAAAAGAAAGTGTGTTTTCAAGTTTTCCTAATTCTCCAGCTTTTACCGATAGATTTGTTACGCTGTCTGGTGCTTCGTAACATGCGGCCAATTCTACACATAGATTGTCAAGAGCCACATTTACGCTATTGCCTACGGTTGTAGAATGTAAGAAGATATTATACAATCCGTCATTTTCTACGTGGAAGATAAAAGATGACTTACCCTCATAGGCTCCCAACTGGAATGATGGAGTAATCTCAGAGATACTGTCATTTATGGCATTTCCCTTACCAAGGAAAATGTTCATCGTCTCGTAGTCGTAATGAGTCTCCCAATCGAAAGAGATATAATAGTCCTTTCCAGCCTCAAATGAGATTGAAGGCGTGATTAGATAGTCATCATTATGTGTTGATGTAAATCCTGTAAGGTCTGAAGTCACACCATTACCATTCATATAAACCTTTGCAAGATCAGGATTGTCCAATACCTTCATCCACGTGAAAGTCTGTCCATCGCCATTATTATCTATAACGGTAAAGATATTGTAGTTCTGCTCATAATAGAAAGGTTCATTATAAGGCAGATACCATACAGAACCAGCTGGCACGACTTCACTTACGGCACTTTCGCCGACTAAGCTACCATTAAGTGCTGTTACCTCATAATAGTAGTTTTTGCGAGCGTCACCAAGTTTCTCCTTGAAGAAGGTGTCCTTGATTCCCGTGGCCACCTGTACTCCGTCAGGGTAGCGTACCACATTATACCTAATATTGCTATCTGTTATAGGACCAAAGTTCAAAGATGCTGTAGGAGCTGTCCAAGTCAAGGTCACATTCATCTTCTGGTCAATAACAAGATTCATATC
>JAILIJ010000335.1 GCA_024695315.1 Bacteroidaceae bacterium | reverse complement strand
GATATGACTCCAGAAGAACACACTTTACATTTTAATGACTGTCCTTCTATTAAAAAATCGGGTATGTCAAATGAAACATTTGATATTGATGACTATTTTATTTCTATAAATGCCATGTATCTCCGTAATATAAATAATCGTTTGGGTATTGGAGCCCATGTAGGTTATTCATATTCAGAATCCATGTGTTTGTACAGTCCTTTTTATAGCTCCGTCATGGCTGATAAGCAAGAAAGTTATGCTTTTTTCATGCCTACTATTCGTTGTTATTGGATAAAGAAAAGTCACTTCGGACTTTATTCGCGTTTAGCTATGGGTGTGGCCTTACATCATATTAAGGAGAAGGATTTAGATTCTTGTGACGATGTAGATTTTAATTGCGGCACCATAAACGATTTGATATATAGTTATCAAGCTTCGTATTTGGGTATTGAAGCTGGAGGAGAGAATATAAAAGCATATTCCGAGTTTGGTTTGGGATATCAAGGAAATTTTTCCTTTGGCATCAAGTATAGATTTTGATGGTATAAAATGAATGATGATATTTAAGATTATGACGTTATGAAAAAGATATATTCGTTTTTTATTCTTGTCTTATTTCTAATGACAAACATTTGTATGACATGTGAGGATACAGATTCAGAATTTTTTATGAATGAGACTACATTTTCTGTTGATGGGGGAGTAGTAAAGGATTCTAGTTTTTTATATTACGATGTGAATCCTGAGGCTTGGATTATTCTTGGTGCTCAGGACTACGACTGGCATTCTGAGTCTGTAAAGATAACAGAATATAATGTAACAAGGGATGATGTATCGTCTATTTCTGGACCTTGGTTTAAGGCAGAGATATGTTCAGATGGTAATGGTTATTATGTGAAGATTACTGTTGACAGGAATGATACTGGTATGAATCGTTATGCTTGCATAAAACTTATAAATATTGATTGTAAATCTCATAAAGATTATTATCGAGGGATATATAATATTTATCAAGAGGCTAGGACTTTAGCTCAGAATGAAGAAAATTCTTCAAATTAATTACAAAAGAAATTTTATAAAGAATACTTTTTTTCAAAGTAAAGTACATAGAATGAATGGAGAAGTTTATGGCTTCTCCATTTTTTGTGGAAATAGCTGAAATACAAAGGATATTTATGTCCAATTATAAACTTTTATTCTTACACATTCTCTCTAAATCTTTTCAGAGAAATTCCTTTCATTCTTTGAAAAAAACGTGTGAATGCTGCTGGTTCTGAGAAGTTCAATCGTTCTGAAATTTGTGCTACACTCAGTTGCGATTTTTGTAGAAGGAAAGAGGCTTCCATGATCAACATTTGGTTGATGTAGTCGACAACGGTACGTCCCATAACTTGACGTACGACACGCGACAAGTACACGGGCGAGATGTTAAGCATAGAAGCGTAGAAATTTATGTCATGATGATTAGCAAAGTGTTTAGGTAATAGACGTATGAATCCTATGAAAATCTCCTCCACACGTTGGGGAACATTATGCTGCGGAATGGCTATAGTTTGAGCATTTTGTAAATCAAGTAGAAAAATGGCATATAACATACGTATTATTTCGTTCTTGTATATGTGGTTTGAATGTAAGTAAACAGTTATTTCATTCATCTTAGTACACAACTGTAAGGCCATATCGCGCGAAAGAGTCATTTGGGGCTGATGTAACTGTACTATTGGGGAGTAGGCGATATGTACGAGGTCGTGGACAGTAGGTGTCTCAATTGTCATATTTTCGTCTGCCAGTAGGCATATCCCCTGATAGTTATCCGACGCTTCCATAATTGTAACTGGTAGGCCTGGAGAGTAAATATAAATATCGTCAGGGTGTAGTGTCAGTTCGTGCCCATTATAAATTATTGTCAACCATCCTTGTGTAACTATGGTAAATGAATATGCGGCCATATAACCATGAGTTTCGTTGGCTCTAAAGGTAACGGCTTTATCTGTTTTGTTACAGTATATTTTTCCATCCCAGTTTGCAACAGGGTCGGTTCCCAACATCATTGTCCAAGCTTCTTTTAAACTATACATATCGTGTGTCTTGTATTTTTTTAGTAAATTATGGTTCTTTTGCAGTAAAGAGAAGTATAAAAGTTGTCAAAGAGATGGTAGTTTGTTGTCGAAAAATTTATTTATCACCTACCAGAGTACATTCTTAACATTTCACTTTTCTTTTTTATGTTTCTTCTCCGCAAATATACATTCTTTTTTTTGTTATTGTATCGTTTTAATCAATTTTTGTATCGTTTAAGATTTAATTTGCAGAAAAAATACCCATACCTTTGCTGCCGTCAAACAATTAAAACATAATATTATGGATACAAAAAAGTCAATAGAAGCACTTCAGTTCTTTGCAACAGGGCTTACAGAAGGTGCGTTAGTTCATAAATTACAAGGTCAAATCTTTAAGTCACAAGGATTTTCAAAGCTTGGACAAAAGTATATCGATCATTTTAATGAAGAGATGGCTTGGGTTGAGAAATTTGTTGAACGTATTCTTGACCTTGGTGGTGAAATCAAGTTCGACGGAGCTAAGAGCCGTGATTTGTGCTGTGATCCTGTAGCATACATTAAGGCAGATCTTGACATACAAAAGGCTGGTGTTGACTTGCTATACAAATGTTGTGAGACTTTAGTCAACGATCCTACTACTTACGACATCATGAAGGCTTATTTGGCTGACGAGGAAGAAGACCTTTACTGGAGCCAAGGTGCTTTAGAATTAATCGAGAAAATTGGACAACAGAACTGGTTGTTTTCACAAGTTTAACATTATAAATACATACAAATATGGAATCTGCAAAGAAAGTTTATGATTTTTTGGTAGACGCTAAGGTTTTCTATCTTGCAACAGCAGAGGGTGATCAGCCACGTGTACGTCCATACGGAGCGCAGCTTTTCCTTGATGGAAAAATATATATTATGGCTTTTGGTAAGACAAATGTAACACGTCAGGTTGTTGCTAATTCAAAGGCTGAGATTTGTGCTTTCAAGGGTAAGACTCTACGAGTAGAATGTAAATTGGTGGAGGATAATCGTCCTGAGGTTCAGAAGGCTTTGGTTGAAAAAATGCCTGTTCTAAAACCAGCTCTTGGCGAGAATGGTGAGAATGGTGTGATGTATTACTTGGCAGATGCTAAGGCTACATTCTTCAATATGATGGAACCTGTTGAAACTCTCACTTTCTAATTCATTCGTAGTGGTATGAAAGAGCAAGTTTTGCAAGCTATGCGTGAGGCTGGAAAGCCTGTTTCTGCTGGTGATATTACTAAAATGCTTGGTGCTGACCGAAAGGAAGTTGATAAGGCTTTTGCTGAGCTTAAGAAAGAAGGCTCTATAGTTTCGCCTGTGCGATGTAAGTGGGAACCTGCTAAATAAAATAAGGATTAAGAGCTATGAATGAAGAATGGTTGGTTTGTGTCTAATTCAGTAACAAACAATCATAATTTTAACTCTTATTCAACTTCTTAATTTGCATCTAAAAGAACTCATATAATATTCTTTTTTCGATGCAATATATGTTAAAGAGGGGAGAAGCTGATGGTTTCTCTCTTTTTTTGTGCGAGAACGAATATTTTTGCGATAATGAGTGAAAAATCCTAAGAAAATTGTAACTTTATAGTCAATTTTATGGAATA
>JAILIJ010000329.1 GCA_024695315.1 Bacteroidaceae bacterium | reverse complement strand
ATGCTATATTTGTATCCGAGGATATCTTCGGCTTTTTCCACGTCTCCGTTTATCAGAGCTTGGCGTGCAGCGGTAGATGAATATTTGGCATCAGGAAATTCTTGTGCTTGTATGACGCGTATGCCAATTTCCTGCCCATATCTTACATAGTCATCAAACCCTTCACTTCTGTTGTGGCCGAACTTATGGTCATATCCAATAATGAGAACATCTACACAGTACTTATCATGTATTATTTGCATAAAATCCTTTGCGGTAAGCATGGACAGTTGGCGTGTAAACTCCATTGCTACGATATTGTCTATGCCTGTATCCTCAAGAAGTTTATACTTTTCCTCAAATGTACTGAGCATACTTGGTTTATATGTATCGTCAAGTACTTTGCGTGGGTGATTATCGAAAGTGATGATAAGCGATTTGTAATTCCCTTTTAGAGCCTCGTCCTTGACTTGTTGGATGAGGTATCTATGTCCTTTGTGGACACCATCAAAAAATCCTATTGTTGCTACGAATCTTTCCATTGCAGCTGCAAAATTAGATATAAAAATCCGTTTATCCAAAGAATAGATATGCTATTGCTATGGCTGCAATTATTCCTGCAAGGTCGGCTAATAGTCCGCATGTCACTGCATGACGTGTATTTTTGATGCCTACAGAGCCAAAATATACGGCGAGTATGTAGAATGTGGTATCTGTACTACCCTGGAAAATACATGACAGTCTTCCTGCGAAACTATCGGCTCCAAATGTCTGCATAGTGTCTACCATCATTCCGCGTGCTCCACTACCAGAGAGAGGTTTCATGATTGCCGTTGGCAGAGCAGGAACAAAGTCTGCGTTGATACCCATAGCGTTGACTACCCATTTGATACTATCGATAAGTATATCCATTCCTCCGCTGGCACGGAACACACCTATAGCCACGAGGATGGCAACAAGATATGGAATCACTCTTACAGCGGTACTGAATCCGTCCTTTGCCCCTTCTATAAAGGCGTCATAGACATTCACTTTCTTTAATGCGCCGGCAATTATGAAACTGAGTATTATGCCGAAGAGTATAACGTTGGCGACTATGCTTGACACGGTGTCCATGGTGTCTTTATCCATCTTTGAAATGCCCCAAATAATAGTTGCCACGAAAGCGCAAAGACCACCGAGAGTACAGAGAAGTACTGGTTGTAGTAGATTTATCCTTTGGTATAGGCTTACTGTGATTATACCAGCAAGGGTAGCTACGAAAGTGGCGAGAAGTATAGGAACGAATATGTCTGTAGGCTGAGCGGCACCCATCTGAGCCCTATATACCATGATGCTTACAGGTATGATTGTTAGTCCTGACGTGTTAAGTACCAGGAACATAATCATCGGATTGCTTGCCCATGTATTTCGTTTCGCAATTTCATCCTTTGACCATCCTTGTTCTTTGCCCATTTTCTCGTTGTTCGCAACATTAATCTCCTGTATACTTTCCATGGCTTTCAGTCCAAGTGGAGTGGCAGCATTGTCCAGACCGAGCATGTTTGCCGCTATGTTCATGAAGATATGTCCAGTTGCAGGGTGTCCTTTTGGAATATCTGGGAAAAGACGAGTGAAAATTGGTGAAAGTGCTTTAGAGAGAACGTTTACGGCACCGCTTTTTTCGCCTATTTTCATAATGCCCATCCATAGTGATAGCACTCCAGTAAGTCCGAGGCTAATTTCGAAAGCCGTCTTAGCATTTTCAAAAGTTGAATTGATGATGTCAGCGAATATGCCTGTGTTTCCTATGAAACATTGTATTATGGCGCAGATGGCTGCCAAAATGAAGAAAGCAACCCAGATGTAGTTCAATACCATTGATGTGGAAATTTGTCTTTGTTTGTATTATAGGGCAAAAGTACAAACATTTTGATAGCCGTGCAAATTTGTGACAACAAAAGTAGGTACAATAAAAAATAAGCCTCTGTCCTTTGTGTCGGAAGAGGCTTATAATATGTGACGTATATAGAGTTGTTACTGTTCGCTCTTATTCTTCTTTCCAGTTCTTTGTTTCATACGGTTCTGGCTATTTTTTTGAACCTTTTCGAATGCTGCGTACTGGTCAGCTGTCAAAATAGCCTTAATCTGTTCATTTACCTTTTCCTGTCGTGCCTGCATGGCGCTTCTATCCATTTTAGGTCTACTATTGTTGCCTAACGCTTTTAGAGAGTCGCGTTCAGCCTTTCTCTGCTGTGCTTGGTTGAGATACACTTTGTAGATAGCATTATACTGCTCATCGCTAAGAGTTGTACATGCACTTTTTACTTGCTTAGCCTGGCGAGTTGCCATTTCTTCTACGTTCATTTCACGACGCTCACCCTTTTGTGACTGAGCTGAAATACTCACTGTGAAAGCCATTGCCATCAAGGCAAAAATAATTTTTTTCATAACAATTAAAATAAGTTAGTAGTTTAATACTCTGTTCTTTATTGTGACTGAAATTGATGTTGAAAGTTTAATTATTCGTCATCTTTTTCTTGACGATGCAAGGGTAGCGAGTCTTACAGTCCTTTTTATATAGAATATCCCCATTGCTTAAAGGAAAATCCATAAATTGGATATGGATTTCCCAAGAAATACTTGTTATACAGTTGTTTTTACTGGTAAGAATGAGTACCTTTGCAGTCAAAATAAAAAACAAAGTTTCATAAGTTCGAATATGTCGTACTTGTTGGAAATTCTAAGTTTTGTTACTGGGTAATTTGTGAAAGGAAAGAATTTGTATGTAACGTTGTGTGGCGATGATTTATGCTACCACAATCGTCTTTTAATCTACCCTTTAACTTTATTCTAACTGTTTAAGAAACAAAAATAAATAATACGATGTATAACATATTTAAGAGTCTATCTGATGTGCTGAGCGGAAAGGCCAGCATTTTTATTATTCTCACCTCTGTAGTGACATTTTTTGTACCAGAACTTTTCATGTGGGTAAAAGGAAATACTCAAACTGTAATCCTTGGAATCATAATGCTTACAATGGGACTTACACTCACCACAAAGGATTTTAAGGTTCTTTTAAGTCGTCCTATAGATATTTTTATAGGGTCGTTGGCACAGTTCACAATCATGCCATTTGTGGCGTATTGCCTTTCATGGCTTTTTTGTCAGATACCAGCTTTTGCTCCATATTCTACAGCCATGACTATAGGCATAATTCTTGTAGGATGCTGTCCTGGAGGTGTAAGTTCTAATATTATGTCATATCTTTGTAATGGTGATGTAGCTTATTCGGTAGGCATGACCTGTGCGAGCACACTTCTTGCTCCTGTGCTGACTCCTTTTCTTGTGCTTTCATTAGCTGGAGCTAAAGTTGAAGTTGATGCTATTGGTATGTTTCAGCAGATACTTATTGTGACAATAATACCTATTGCTATTGGCTTTATTCTCAATATTACGCTTTCTCCAAAAGGCAATGTTGATGGTGCACATGAACTATCTAAGAAGGAAAAGATTTTTATGTGTATCAAGGCTTTATGTCCGGGATTGTCTGTTATATGCCTTGCATGTATAGTTGGAGGTGTCGTAACAACTGTTCATGATCCTTTGGTGGAAAATGGACTTATACTTTTTATCATGACTTTTTGCATGGTATTATGCCATAATACTATTGGTTATGTGCTTGGTTATTATGTTGGAACATTATTCAAGTTTTCAAAAGCTAAGAAACGTACCATAAGTATTGAGGTTGGAATGCAGAATGCTGGTTTGGGTACGAATTTGGCGATGACATTTTTCGTGGCTACCATTCCGATGGCCGTTGTGCCTTGCGCTATTTCCTGTGCTTGGCATAGCATAAGTGGCACTATCCTTGCAAACTTTTTCAGAAGTAGAGACGAGAAAAGTTCGAAATAGAGAATAAGCTTTAGATACGGCTTTACCTTATCTCTTTATTTTATAATAATTTACTTGTAATAAAATTTCTGTAAGTAACATTTCTAAACAAGATAATGAATAATACAATTGATGATATGACGTCTTTCCTTGTGATGGACATTCTCGACAGAGCCAAAGAGATGCAGTCACAGAGCATAGACGTAATTCACCTTGAAGTAGGGGAACCAGATTTTGATGTTCCTGAATGTGTGGCTCAAAGTGTCAGCAAGGCTTATGAAGAACACCGTACACATTATACGGCTTCTCTTGGTGATATAGAGTTGAGAGAGGAGATTGCCAAACTTTATAAGGATGAGTATAATGTTGAGGTCGAGCCTGACCAAATTGTCGTAACCTGTGGTTCTTCTCCAGCCATACTATTTTTGATGCTCATGCTCTGCAATCCTGAGTCTGAGGTAATACTCAGTAATCCAGGATATGCTTGTTACAAGAATTTTGTCCTTGCCGCTCATGCCAAACCCGTTTTTGTTCCTTTATATGCTGAAAGTGGTTTCCAGTATAAAGTTGAGGATATAAAACGTTGTTTGACTGAAAGAACAGCAGCTATTTTTATCAATTCACCTATGAATCCTACTGGCACTTTATTGACAGAAGAGTTCATGAGAGAGGTGGCTACTCTTGGTGTTCCTATCATATCTGATGAGATATACCATGGGCTTGTATATGAAGGAAAAGCACATAGTATTTTAGAATATACAGATAATGCTTTTGTGCTGAATGGTTTCAGTAAGCGTTTTGCTATGACAGGACTTAGACTTGGGTATCTCATTGCTCCAAAGAAATATATGCCTGCTCTTATTAAGTTGCAGCAGAATTTCATGATTTGTGCAGGTAGTACAGCTCAGCGAGCTGGTATTGCGGCTTTGAGAGATAAGAGTGACTATGTTAAGAATATGAGGGCTACATATAATGAACGTCGAGTTTATATGCTTGAACGTCTTCGTGCTATGGGCTTTGGTATACCTACCGATCCTCAAGGTGCTTTTTATATTTTTTGTGACGCAAGTCGTTTCACAGATGACTCTCTCAGATTCGCTTTTGATGTCCTCGAAAAGGCGCATGTTGGAGTAACACCAGGCGTTGACTTTGGTACTCGTGGACAAGGCTATATCCGTTTTTCCTATGCTAATTCAATAGAGAATATCAAGGAAGGACTTGACAGATTAGAACGGTATTTGAAGGATTATTGTCATCGTCCTTAAAATCTGTTTACGCGGAAAGAAATTTTGTTTTCTCATTCGGAAACGAGAATTATCTATAAAAACGAAGAATCACCATTTTTGTGGTGATTCTTCGTTCTTTCTTCTATGGTTCTCCAAGAAAGCCATAGATAATTTGTACTTGTCGGGACGTGAAAACATGTTGTCGCGGTGTGTAGCCCGCATTACGAAGAGCATTCATCGTTTGTTCATCTCGCTGTAGCCAGCTCATAAGACGGTTGACTGCTGCTTTCGGAGTCAGCTCTGGTGCATATTGCATAGCTAACTCAGACTTTGATACTGTAGGTGTAAACATAAATAATATTAAGATTTAAGATTCAAAAATGAGCTTTTGTACAATGAATATTAGACATAGTCCTATCACTGTACAACTCAAAAATTATATAAATGTATTACCGTAAAAGTATTTTTGAATACGGAAATCTTGGAATATATTGAATTTTTTTACGTATGAAAATGAAAAATCTGTTTTCTTTGTCATATCTGTATGACCTCAAAACCGTATAAGTGTAAAAAATATTCTAATTCCTAAATTTTCGTTTCCTTATTTGTTGGGCGTAAAAGTAATGAATTTCTATCTTAATTGCAAATTTTACACATGTTTTTTTGTTTTTGGAACAAAAAATATTTGCAGAAAAGAACGAAAAGTATAGAAAAGCATCGAAAAGTATCGAAAAGTATGAAAAAGCATCGAAAAGTATGAAAAAGCATATTTCGACAATCCAATGTTGTATCTTTGTAACGCATTTCAGAAGCAATGTTCTTTCGAACCTTTTACGAAGGTAATACGAACCGTTGCCGAAGAAATTTACAGGAGAAGAATGTCTTGGAGTGACTATTTGCTATAGTTCGTTATCTAGACCTTAGCTTACTTGCTGGTTTGAAATAAACAAGGGCAGTCACATGGACTGCCCAAGTATAAAAAGAAAGTGTTATGTGGATACTTCAGTCATTAAAGCTACTCTTTAACAACTTCTGTATCATAAGTTACTTTACAAAGATTTTTGATACGGAACCGTTAGACATCTTTACGATATTGATACCCTTTTGTGGTGCTGAAATTTGTGTACCGTCAATAGTGTAGAACTTAACTGCAACTTTTTCTATGTTGTTATTTATATCGTTGATTGATGTTGCATCTGCGTTGACGTTTGCACCTTCTGGAATAGTCATTTCGTCGTATGTGAGTGTCCAGTTATCAAGTTTGAACCAACCAAGTCCGGATTCTGCAGCGGTACCATCGCTTATAATATTGTTGGTACGGAAACCAATCTTAGCAGATCCTTGTTCTGCAAGTCCAAACTGAAGTGATACCTTGTTAGAGTAGTCTGAACGTGGAGATTCGCAGAGGAAACCAGCGTAATTGAGGTGTTTGATTTCTGCATCAGGAACGAGTGCATCAATTTCTGCTGCTATCTTAGCATCGTCTGGTAGGTTATTCTCGTAGGCATCTTCTGTTGAGTACATAGCAACGTAGTCATTTGCGAAGATACGCTGTGTTGTCAGACAGTTGCCTGCCCAGTTGTACTGAACAAGGACATCACAAGTGAGGGTGTAGAGTCCCGCAGGAAGGCCAGAAATCTCTTGGCTAAGTTCAATCTCAGGTATTGTTGCGTTCCAGATACCCCATAGGTGAGTGCCTTCAGAATACTGGTTAGATACGATTGTACCGTCTTCGAGTTCTACGTTGATAGCATCACCTTCGTTGATGGCGCACCATCCTGTTACTCCTTGGGCGTTGATGTCGGCAACGGTAGAAACTTGTGTACCGTTTATATACATGTTCCAACCCTTAGGAGTGGCTGCTACACCGCCAGAACTTGCGTCGTTTTGGTTAGAGAGGTCTTCGAATGATGGATTCTGGATATACTCTGTAAGGTCAGCGCCTTCTTCAATCTCGTCGCTTTGGATACAAGCCTGAAGTGCTGCATCAAGTTTTGCGATGATATCGTCGACTTCTTCCATAGTCTCTATCTTGCCTTCCTCATAAATGTCTATTGCTTCGCCAATAGCTTCTTCGTAGTCTCCTCTGCCGGATTTGTTGATGTATAGACTAAGTTTTGTATCGTGCTCTTTTATAGCATTATTGAGTTTCTCATACATGCTGATAGATTCTTCAGCAGAAGCAAGAATAGATTTGGTTGCAAGTATGGCATCTATGAGTTCTGCTTGTGTGTTGGATTCTGATACATCTTCATACTTATTGTATG
>JAILIJ010000300.1 GCA_024695315.1 Bacteroidaceae bacterium | reverse complement strand
TCATCATAAGCATCGTAGAACGCATATTTATATCCGAGCCAGTCATAAAGACTATCCTTAATACTCTGCTGATAGATGTAACCAGCATCATTCAACTCCTTAAAATTATATGTTTCGAGGTAGTACTTTGGCCAACAGCTAATCATAATCTTTGCGTGCTGCTGATGGATGCTGTCTATCATCTCCTTAGGATTAGAGAATCTCTCTGGGTCAAACTTGAATGCTCCCCATTGGTCATCCTCCCAGTAATTCCAGTCCATCACGATATTATCAATAGGCAGATGTCTTTGACGGAAGCCTGCAAGAGCAGCAAGAATCTCATCCTGCGTCTTATAACGCTCACGTGATTGCCAATATCCGAGTAACCAGTCAGGCATAATAGGTGCCTTACCTGTAAGAGTTCTGTAACCAGAAATCACTTCATCTGAATTTCCTCCAGCTATAAAATAGTAATCAAGTTGCTGGCCCATCTCACTCCATAAAGAGAGTTTCTTCTGTTCCTTCTCGTCTACAGGTTCAAGAACACGTAAACCGCAATATGCCTCTCCACCATCTGGTTTCCATTCTATACGAATAGGATATGTAGTTCCAGCTTCCATATTAACAGCAAACTTACGCGCATTAGGATTCCATGCAGTACGCCAAATCTCCTGTTCATTTGTTCCTTTATTGAGCACATCCTCAGTATAAACAGACTTACCTCCAATAAACACTTTCTGATAGCCAGAATAGTAATGACTAAAATGATATTCTCCCGACTTCCGTGGAGTAATAGTTCCCTCATATACTACCGTAGCATTATCAAGTTTATACTTAGGGAGATTTTTAGCCGATTTAAGATTTTCGAAATAGATACTATCTTCACGACGAACAAGCACATCTTCACCTGGAGCCGAATACGTACCTGTCAGCGCCCCAACCTTTCCATCCTTATCTGTTAAATCGAAAACTTTATGTAGCTGACTATAGTCTTTTGGATTACCAAAACGACTTAGACTATAGTTATCAAGCAGAATACCGTAGTTGTTACTTGAAACGACAAACGGAATGCTGACCTTTGTATTATACTGAAACAGTTCTTCATTACGTCCTTTATAGTTCCATTCGTCAGCCTGATGCTGTCCAAGACCATACAAAGCCTCATCATCGTCAAGATTTTCAAACACCACTCTTGTTGTCCAACCTTTATATGTCTCTTCCTTGCCATCGGCATGACTCTGCTTACATTCGTATGGAGCAAAATATTTACCTCCACCTTGTTGTTCCTTGGCAATAAGTGTTCCTGTTGAGTCTGTGAACCATACTTCACCCGTAGTGCACAACACATTAGCATTTATAAATGTAGTACTTACGATAACAGTATCTCCATGTTCCACCACATCATAAGGCGTCTTCTTCTGCTGGTCAACAATAATAAGACTTTGCTTATCCGCAAACGAGTCGTCCGCAGTTGCAGAAACACGAATAATCTTCTCACCCATAACCTGCAGACGAACAAGCTTAGGGATCGTATTACAAGAATCAGATTGTGTAACATGAATCACCACACCCTGATCAACTTTTTCATATTTACCAGAGCATGCAGCAACAAAAAGGCCCGCAGCAAACAAATAAATTATACTTTTAGAATTTATCATAGTACTGTAACATGTATTAGATTGCTAAACTTTTGTTTGATTTTCGATTGCAAAGATAGGTCATATATAAAAAAACGACGTTCAAAAATGTTTCAAAAAAGTACCGCTTTTGTTCCGCCGAACTCATAAATTGCGTCCAATGATACTTTCTTACCCCAAAATACATTTCACATAAAAACAACTAAGACTTACCGAAAAACATTTTACTCCATATAAATGAGAAATACAATTTCTGAATGTAGCCTTATTCCCATCAGATAGTTCTATAACAGTCTGTTCCGATGCTAATATTTCTCGTGTTATATTATAAGACACTTCTTTTTTACCATCCAAGCCATAATTTATCCTATACCCATACATTGGATAGTCTCCTTCCGCAAGTTGAAAATAGGATTCTTGCAAATCATCTGATAATTCTATCAAACCAGGATTTATAGCGATTATTTTACTATCCTCTTTGTCAGAACAAGAAAAGGTTAAAACTATCACGATTAATTAAAAAAACTCTTTTTAATCATTGTTGTATATATTTTGTTGTATGAATATTTAAGGTTTGAGTTTTATATGGAGTTACATACCATTCTGTCCAGTTAGTATGCTTAAAACGTCCGGCATTTGTTTCTATTTAGATCCCAAAATAACCCGATACAATTCCATGATTATCTAATGGGCCTACTACATGAATATAATATATCATTTATATCCGTCAGCTAAAAAGAAACCTGAATTGTAATATGATGTACTTCTAAAGAAAGTAGGATGTTTCCTATCGCGACATCCACTAATATAAGAAATATTTGTTTCATATTATGTGCAGATAAAAAAAGACGATAAATTAACAAAGTATAGAATTTTATCTTTTTATTTTTCGACTTATCGTAATAAACAAAAAAAGCGCGTTCTAATGAACGTACTTTTCTACCCCACCTCCTTCGACAACGCTTCGAATCACCTTCGTATCACCTTCGAAAACCCAAGATGATGTGCTTCGATTTTGTACACTTGAAAATCTAATCTCACCCCCTTTAGATTCGGAGCTGGCAGCGCTTCGTCAGATGAATATTCAAATATAATATTACGTACCCTATTTTACAAATTCTCAAAGTCAAATTCACTTCACTAATGTGGTATTTAACTTTTTATAACAATCTAACACGTAATTTGCAATTCAGAGTTTACAATTACAAATAAGTGCAAAATTAGACTTATCATTATAAATACATCATAAAAACTAGGCATTTGCTAATCCGAAAAATACAAATGCAAGGAATAGAACTATAATAATAATCCTTATCCAATTATATATGCTAACATATTTTTCCACATCCCCTTTTTTCATTTTTATAAAAACCTAAGGAGAACTTGGTTCTTTCTCTTTTAGGCAGAACAAAAGTATTTTCAGATTGTTACATAATTATTACAGATTTGCAACAAAACTATTACGCCACTATTTTGTAACAAGATTGTAACATCTACGTAACAGAACTGTAACAATATTGCAATTTCTTTGCAACGTATAAAAGCAAGTACAGATCATACACAATGGATTTTATTATTAATCTCTTCTCACTTGTCGGCTCACTGGCCCTATTCCTATACGGAATGAAGACCATGTCTGAAGGACTTGAAAAGTTTGCCGGCGACCGTCTACGCAGCATCCTTGCTGCTATGACAAGAAATAGAGTCATGGGAGTACTGACAGGTGTACTCATAACAGCACTAATCCAGTCTTCTTCTGCCACTACTGTTATGGTAGTAAGTTTTGTAAATGCAGGACTGATGACGTTGGCACAATCCATCGGAGTAATCATGGGTGCCAATATTGGTACTACCGTTACCGCATGGATTATTTCTGCAATAGGATTTAAGGTAAAT
>JAILIJ010000296.1 GCA_024695315.1 Bacteroidaceae bacterium | reverse complement strand
TACAGAATATACACAACAACAAATAAAGAACATACAAGACAAATTAAACAACAGACCAAGAAAAAAGATAAACTTTTCAACGCCGATGGAGATTATAAAACTAATAATTTAATAATTTTGCACTTGCTTCTGGAATCCGCCGCTTACACTTTAAGAGTTAAACTTTCTTAAATCTTTCATTCTCACAGATCAAAAACTTGTAAATTTTTGCTAAATGTTTTACATTTGTTCATTCATCTGACAGCAATGCGCTACGTCCGAATTCCTCATGAGATGGAGATAGATTTTTCATATCAAAAATTTGATTTCTATCATAAGAAGAAATTAGTAAATGATACGAAGGATTTACGAAGGTAATACGAACCGTTGCCGAAGGAGGTGGGGTAGAAAAGTACGTTCTTTTTGACGTGCCTTTTTTGTTTATTACGATAAGTCGGCAGAAAGTAGAATTTCTTTTTATGCTTTTTCCCATCATGACTTATCATCTATTTTTTCCCAAAAATAAAAGATTGTTTAAGAAATTTTCATCTAAAATCCAAATGGAATCAATAAGCGAACAACTTCAGTTGTATAGATTTTTAACATTTTTTGCTCAAAAAAATGGCAAATACAAGTTACTTTTTGCGTGTAAAAAAGACATTTTACGGATTTTAATTCAAAACAATAAGAAATTAGGGTAAACAATTCTTGTTTTATAAACAAAAACACGTACATTTGCAAAATATTTAAAGCAGTACATAAGAGCCGCTTTGACCATAGGTGAAATGACGGGATTGTGTTATAATTACTTAACAACGGAAATAATAAAAAAATGACATATAAAGACATGAAAAAATTTTCTTATCTTTTAGCATTTGTATGTGCCATCATAATGGCGTCATGCAAGGAAGAATTAGAAGAGATCAATTACACTCCAACAAAGGGTGAATACATCATCAATATCAACACCGACCTTTCCAACGACCAAGGAGCAGCTATAACTGTAGAGGGTTCAAAATTGATTATCGATGGAGTAATTTATGTTGTAGGTTCTAGTGGAACACCTATTGCTGCTTGTTCAGGATACTATTCTAAAGCTACATCTTCTGATGTTAAGGTTTATTCTGATATCAACTACAAGGGCAAAACATATAAGGTTATTTCTGTTGACGCATTCACAACGTCAAACATCAAGTCAATAGATATCCCTGACGGAATCACATCAATCGGAGAATACTGTTTTGAAGGATGCAAAAAACTCGCCTCTGCTAAGTTACCTTCAGAAGTTGAATACTTCGGAAACCGAGTTTTTACAAACTGCACTAAACTCGAAACGGTAAATCTACCAACAAACATAAAGAATATCAAGGATTACGCATTCTACAACTGTACAAGCCTTAAGGAAATAACTATTCCTAACAGCGTAACATTTATCGCCGATAGTGCTTTTTACGGATGCGAAAGTTTAACATCAATATCCATCCCTACTACAGTAGACACACTCGGAACATCATGTTTTGAAAAATGTTCATCTCTTGAAAATGTATTCTTGACTGAAGGACTCGACACTATGGGTTACCACGTATTCCATGGATGTACATCACTCACAAATATCGAGTTCCCTTCTTCTATGAGTAACGTACCAGACTACACATTCTTCGGATGTACTGGACTACAGACAGTTAAGTTGCCTACAAGCATCAAGAAACTTTCAACACAATGTTTCGCATATTGTGAATCACTCAAGGAAATCAACCTTCCAGAAAGCATCGATACAATTAAGGCTAGCGCATTCATGGGATGTAAATCTCTCGAGACAATCACTCTCCCTGAGAATCTTACAGAACTCATGCCACAGACATTCCAAATATGTGAAAATCTGAAGTCTATAAACATTCCTTCAAAAGTAACAAAGATTGGAGCATACTGTTTCCACGGATGTAACTCTCTCTTGTCAATAGAAATCCCTAATGGTATAACAGAACTCGGTCCATTCACTTTCGGAGGAGCTAAGAGTCTTATCCACGTAACTCTACCAGAAGGTATCACAACTCTCGGCGAGTGCTGCTTCACAGGATGTATCGCTCTCGAAACAATCGAATTACCAAGTACTACAGATTCTATCGGTAAGGACTGCTTCGCAGATGACGAGTCACTCATCAAGTTCGTATGCAAGGCAGAAAAAGCACCTAAACTCGGAGTCACAGTATTTGAAACAAGTGGGGCTAAGAATGGTACTCTTTTCGTCCCTACTGCAGCCATCGACTCCTATAAAGCTGACGAACAGTGGGCAAAATGGAAAATCATCGAATCTATTGAAAATATGACAGATGAGAACGCCAATCTAAATTCTGAAAACAATTAAGAATATATAGAGAAACGTACACGCATGTATATGCGATAAAGATAAGTAAGGAGCCAAGGCTAATGATTCATTATGCTTCGGCTCTTTTTATTTAATTATTTTTATGGCAAATAACAATTTATTTTGTAACTTTGCGAGAGAAGCTACATAACAAAACATAAAAAAATATATGCCAGCTGTAAAACCAAAGAAATTCTTGGGGCAACACTTTCTTACCGACTTGAAAGTTGCCAATGACATAGCAGACACCATAGATGCCTGCCCTGATATTCCTGTACTCGAAGTAGGACCAGGCATGGGCGTACTGACACAGTATATTCTAAAAAAGAATAGACCTTTCAAGGTTGTCGAAATAGACAAGGAATCAGTTCCATATCTTCAGGAACATTTCCCAGAATTGGGAGAAAACATAATTGAAGCGGATTTCCTTAAAATGGACCTACAAAAGGTCTTCGATGGAAAACCTTTCGTCCTTACTGGTAACTACCCTTACAACATATCTTCACAGATATTTTTCAAAATGGTAGAGCACAAAGAGATTATTCCTTGCTGCACAGGAATGATACAAAAAGAAGTTGCTGAACGTATGGCAGCAAAGCCAGGAAGTAAGACCTACGGAGTGCTTAGCGTACTTATTCAAGCTTGGTACGACGTTGAATATTTATTTACCGTAAACGAAAATGTTTTCAACCCTCCGCCAAAGGTCAAAAGCGCCGTAATACGACTCACACGCAACAAAAAGGAGAATCTAGGATGTGACGAGGCTCTGTTTAGGAGAATCGTCAAAACTGTATTCACCATGAGACGTAAAATGATGAGGAACGGCATGAAACAGATTCTCGGAAAAGACTCTCCACTACTCGCTGATCCAATATTCAACCTTAGACCGGAACAATTATCAGTAGAGGAATTTATCAATCTTACCAACAGAGTAAAAGAGGCACTATGAAATACTACCTTATTGTCGGAGAAGCTTCTGGAGACCTACACGCCTCCAACTTGATGGAAGAGCTAAAAAAAAACGACACAGAAGCAGAATTTAGATTCTACGGCGGCGATAAAATGGCTGCCGTTGGCGGCACCTTAGTAAAGCACTACAAGGAACTTGCATATATGGGATTCCTAACCGTACTCATGCACTTACCAAAGATATTAAAAGGCATGAAGGAGTGCAAAAAGGATATTAAAGACTGGCAACCTGACGCGGTAATACTCGTCGACTACCCTGGCTTCAACCTTAATATTGCTGAATGGGTAAACAAAAATCGAGAAAAAGGTGGATGGTACCCTAAAATCTACTATTACATAAGCCCAAAGATATGGGCATGGAAAGAATATCGCATAGAGTCGATCAAAAGGAATGTAGACGAGCTTTTCTCTATCTTACCTTTCGAAGTAGAATGGTTTAAGAAACGCGACTACACTATCAATTACGTTGGCAACCCATGCGTTGATGCCGTAAATCAATATTTTGGAAACGGGCAGCACGAAACATGCGATGAGATAGAAAAGCTCAAGGAAAATAAACGCGGCGCTATCGCTCTCTTAGCCGGTTCAAGAAAACAGGAAATCAAAGATAACCTGAAAATCATGATTGATGCGGCCTCACACTTCGAAGGCTACAAAATGATTATCGCTGGGGCACCAAACATAGAAGAAAGTTTCTACCAGAAGTTCATTCCTGAGAACTTCCATGTGGCAATAGTATATGGCAAAACATACGATATACTGAAAGCCTCAACGGCAGCTTTGGTAACATCAGGCACAGCAACACTCGAAGCCGCAATAATCGGCACACCACAAGTCGTATGCTACCACTTACCTTTCGGAATAATATATAGAACTCTAAAAGACCAATTCGTGAAATGTAAGTTTATCTCTCTGGTTAACCTCGTGGCAGAAAAGAAAATCGTAAACGAATTGATTGCTGACGAGATGAACGAAGCTAATGTTTGCAGCAGACTTTTGGCTATCATGCCAGGAGGCGTCGGACGCGACAAGATGCTTAACGACTACAAAGAAATGAATAAAAAACTTGGTGGTCCAGGAGCTTCTGCTAAAGCTGCAAAACTCATGGTGGAAAAATTAGCTAAAGCCCTCTAAGAGTAGCTTGAGTGTAGTCTTATATAATGATTTCACAAAGAATAAAAATAGGCTTTTTTGCTTTCAAGAACTCGATAGCAAAACTTATGTTTACCCCGATTCCCTTACATTTCTCATTCAAACAATAAAGAAATTTAAGGGAATGGGGGAATTAACAAATAAAAGTCTAAGGATTAAATGCAGACTTGCACATTTGACGATTGCCTTGCCTGGCATAAAAACAAAAAAACTCAGAGTTTTTAGCTCTGAGTTCTATTAAATAATATTTTTATGTTGGGATACCCGGACTCGAACCAGGAAAAACAGGACCAGAATCTGTTGTGTTACCATTACACCATATCCCAATATTATGTCTCTGCCTTAAGTAATGACGCCGTCATCTCTCAAATGCGGTGCAAAGGTATGGCTTTTTCTGTAACCATCAAAGCATTTGACAAGTTTTTTTTGAGTAAGACGGTATTTTTACTATCTTTGTACCCGAAAATGGTAAAAAAAATGGAAAAAGTAAGAAAATCAATTCTCATATCGAATGATGACGGCTATCAGGCCAAAGGAATACACGATCTTATTGATATGGCAAGAAAATATGGTGATGTTGTGGTTGTTGCCCCAAATAGTGGTCGAAGCGGAGCATCTATGAGTATTTCAAGTAGCACGCCAGTCACGATAAAGCATATAAAACAGGAAGCACAAACAGAAGAATTAGGAAGCCTTGACGTATGGGCTTGTTCTGGCACACCTGACGACTGCGTCAAGATGGC
>JAILIJ010000269.1 GCA_024695315.1 Bacteroidaceae bacterium | reverse complement strand
TACCGTTTAGGCCGCAACTTTTACAAAGGTGTGGTCGGGGATTCTATAAACATATTGCTGGCGGCTGCCGCATATAACTTCAAAAGAGCGATGAAAGTTCTTTTGGCTCCGATTTTGGATACACTCAAAAAAATGATCGAGATGCTATTTTGTAACAACATCTCGATGAAATATACTTTTTAAGGGACGACTAATTAATTTTGCGCTCAAATGAAAGAATTATCTAGCATTAAATGCCTCATCATTGCATAAGCCTAAAAATGTCAACAGAACTTGCTAAATTATCGTTTGAGCACTGTTTGAGCAGTGTTTGAGCACTGCTCAAACACTGCTCAAACAATTTGTACATTTCGTTTTTGCATAATTATAAGGGAAATATAACGTTTATTTAACGACCGTTTAACAATCGTTAAACTACCGTTAAAGTAGTATCAATACATAGTTTGTGTTGTAGTTTAACGATTTTAGTTGACTACTAATCCCCTTATTCCTGATAAAGGTTGACTCTGTTTTAACTTATTATTACTTCTTGTTGATAAAAAAAGAGGATGTATCGTCCGTCTTGTATAAGACTTTTGATACATCCTCTTTATATATTTGTGTTATCTTTTTAGAAGTCACAAAGAAATTTGTAGCTGAAATTGTTGCTCTTAGCAGAAGGGAACTGACTTCTCTGGTCTACGTCTTTTCTGCATTTCAAGTTGTCAATCATACGGTCGTAGCACTCAAGGGCGCAGTCTGCTTTGCAACGTACCGTAAACCTTGTGTCTTGATATTCGAACTTACCAGTACCTGGCACCATAACAACTCTCTTGAAGAGTAAAGAGCCTTCATACCATCCTGGATGTATTGTTTTAAGTTCGTCAAGTATTGAGCGCTTGCGGTCTGCCATTGTCATAGGTCTCATAGGCATTCCGTCAGTCTTTTGTTCCTTACGCATTTGCTCAAACATTTTGAACTCATCAAGTGTCACTGCATCGGTCTTAAGGAAGAGTACGTAATTGCTATAACTTACTTTAAGTCTGAAAGGGTAAGTATTGTTTGAGTCTAAAAATGATTGAATTCGTCCAGCAACATTTGTTTCAATCTTGATTTCGTTGATGCTTTCAAGGAAATACATCGCTTCGTCAATAGATGAAACGACTGCTTCTCGATCGAAATATCTTATATATAAGTTTGGCATGTTTGATATTTTTTCTTGGAAATGTTCTTATCCTTTTTATTGTAAACTCGTTAGTTGTCTCGTAGTGGAGACTTATATGGGTGCAAAGTTAGTAATTTTTTCTTATTTTCCATTCCGTTGGATACAGATTATTAACTCTGTTACCTATATTCTTGCCAAATCCGAGAGGAATTCCTTTGTATTTTAATAGTATATATCCTTTTGGAGCATTGACAGTAATTGCTTCTGTGCGTAGATAGGCTATGGCTTCGTCTTTTGTCAGTTCAACGCTGTCAAAGTTGCTTTCGTTGATTGACGTGCTCATAGCAAGGCTGTGGTCAGGTTGTAGGCCTTTGCCTTTGACAGTTGCCAGTTTTATACCAGAATGTACTACTTTCAGGTTTTTGATGGCAGATTCAAGTATTTGTAGGTGCTCGGCAGGAAAGGCATAGTAGGAGTCCTTGTTTTCGTACATAAAGAAGTTCTCTGGGTTCTTAATGTATTCGTTGACTTCCTTGGCAGCCGGAGTGTTCTTGCGAATAGGAGACAGCGCGTTGCCGTTGTTCCCGTTTTTGCTTTTCTTTCTATTTGTATTTACAATTTCGGCTTCGTCATCGTCTTTTTTCCTCATAGGACATATAAAGAAACCTTCTCCCTTTGTCTTATGTGGAAAGAAATGGCCGTTCGTGATGTTCCATTCTGCTTTGTCACAGAGTGGCAACTTTTCTGCTCCCAGCTCTTCCTCCATCCATTGCACAATATCTTCATCCTCAAAATGGTTATATGTGCATGTGCTATATACCAATATGCCGCCAGGTTTTAGACATTGCCAGATGTGTTCGATGATTTCCCTTTGCCTGTGCCAGCAGATATCCACGTTGTTTAGACTCCAGTCGTCTATAGCGCCTTGATCTTTGCGGAACATGCCTTCGCCTGAGCAAGGGGCGTCGCATATTATCAGGTCAAACACCTGTCCCATAGGC
This sequence comes from Bacteroidaceae bacterium, assembly GCA_024695315.1. GTDB lineage: Bacteria > Bacteroidota > Bacteroidia > Bacteroidales > Bacteroidaceae > Minthosoma. Next base: position 12,552 of record JAILIJ010000269.1, on the reverse strand, counting down.
TCAAAATCCTCTGCATAGTTATTGGTGACTATTACATTTGGATTGCCCCATTTTGTAATGTTCTCTGACAGAATCTGACATCTTTGCCTAACCACTTCGTTTGCTATTAAAAGGGAACCTTCAGGCATGGCAGATAGAGCTAATGTTGATTTGCCACCAGGAGCAGCACACATATCGAGAGCTATGATTTTTTTGTCAATGTATGTCTTGATTATCTGGTTTAGGTACATTGATGAGGCCTCCTGCACATAGTATGCTCCAGTATGAAAAAGAGGGTCAAAGGTGAATGATGGCCTTTCATCAAGGTAATATCCAGTATCGCACCATTTCACTTTTTCGCCGACTTGTGAAAGCACGCTATCTGTCGTGTCTTCGCATATCTTGTTTGTATTTATCCTTATTGATGTTGGCGAAGTCATAGATATGGCATTCTCAAGAAGTTGGGTCTGCTCTTTTCCTAGTTGACTTTCCATCATTTGTAAGAAATCTTGTGGCAAATTCATACGAAATGTTATTTTTTTACTTGCAAAAGTTGTATTTCAAAAAAAATATTTAACTTTGCACGTCAAACTATTATACTTATAAAATATGTCAGATTTTCAATTAGATCAGTTAGATAGTCAAATACTTCAGATGGTTGCTGATAATGCTCGTGTGCCTTTTTTGGAGGTTGCTCGAGTATGCAATGTCTCTGGTGCTGCTATTCATCAACGAATTCAAAAGCTTTCTAAATTGGGGATTATAAATGGCTCACAATTTAATTTGAATCCAGAGATCATGGGGTATGAGACTTGTGCTTATATGGGACTATACCTAAAGGATGTAAGTTCTTTTGATAAGGTCGTCGAAGCACTAAAGAATATACCTGAAGTCGTTGAGTGTCATTATACAACTGGCGGTTACGACTTATTTATTAAATTGTACGCTAAGAATAATCACCATCTTCTTACTATCATTCATGATAAACTTCAGCCTCTTGGTTTGAGCAGATCTGAGACTATCATATCATTCAATGAGGCTATTAAACGTCAGGTCCCAGTTCCTGCATGGAAAGATAAGGATAGAGTGATTGAAACTGAAGAGTAGGATTATTTTCTTACTAAGTCAACGAAAGCATACCTTTGGGTGTGCTTTTCGTCTTTTTCATGCTCCTCTCTAAATGTTTCTTTCCATTCTTCTTTGTCAAATGTAGGAAAGAACGTGTCAGCCCTCTCTGGCGTATCATACACGCATGTTAGGCATAGGCGGTCGGCTATGCTGAAAGCTTCTTTGTAGACGGAAGCGCCTCCTATTATATAGATTTCTTCTCCCTTACATGATGCTAAAGCCTCGGCGAGAGTTTGGTAGACCTCGGCACCAGGGAAATCTTCTGCTTTTCCAGTTCTTGAGAGTACTACGTTTCTTCTGTTTGGTAGTGCTCCTTTTGGAAAGCTCTCGAAGGTTTTTCTTCCCATGATTATTGTGTTGCCAGTTGTTAGGGCCTTGAATCTTTTCAGATCGTTAGGCAACCAATAAATCAGTTTGTTTTCAAATCCTATGGCATTGTTTTCTGCTATTGCTGCAATTATAGAAATCATACGCTTACGGTAGCTTTTATGTGTGGATGTGGATTATAATCTACAAGTTCAAAGTCCTCATATTGGAAGTCAAAGATAGATTTCACGTTAGGGTTGATCTTCATCTTTGGTAGAGGCCTTGGCTCTCTTGTCAACTGGAGTTTAGCCTGGTCTATGTGGTCAAGATATAGATGGGTATCTCCGGTTGTGTAAACGAAGTCTCCGGCTTTCAGTCCTGTGACCTGAGCAACCATCATCAGGAGTAGGGCATAGCTGGCTATATTGAATGGTACTCCGAGGAAAGTGTCTGCGCTTCTTTGGTAGAGCTGTAGTGACAGTCGGCCATCGGCAACGTAGAATTGGAATAGTATGTGGCATGGAGGCAGGTTCATATTCTTAATGTCGGCAACGTTCCATGCGCTAACCAAAAGCCTTCTGGAGTTTGGATTTTCTTTTATTTGCTCAATGACCTCTTTTATTTGGTCTATGTGACCTCCGTCATAGTCAGGCCAAGATCTCCACTGGTAGCCATATATATGACCCAGATTGCCATCTTCGTCTGCCCATTCGTTCCATATTCTTACTCCTCTTTCCTGTAGCCATTTTGCATTGGTGTCTCCGCGTAAGAACCACAGTAGTTCGTAGATTATGGATTTGAGGTGCAGCTTTTTTGTTGTTAGTAATGGAAAGCCCTCTTCAAGGTTAAACCTCATTTGGTTTCCGAATACCGAGATTGTGCCGGTACCCGTTCTATCTCCCTTTTGGACGCCTTCCGTAAGAATTCTGTTTAGGAGGTCTAAATATTGTTTCATGAGCTATGATCTTTTTATTCTGTGCAAAGATACAAAAAAGTCTTGGCAAAGAAATATTGGATATGGCATTTCCTTCAGTAAATACAGAAAAAGAGTAACCCTTATGAGTTACCCTTTTTCTTTTAATGTATTTTGATATTGTTACTTTGCTTTTTCAGAAGAGTAAACAATCTTCAAAGCGAATGCTTTACGAAGAACCTGCTTTACGTCAGTTACGATACCCATTGGAGTACGCTGGTCCACTTTGAGTGAAACTGTGTAGAAAGCTTTGTCAGACTCAGCCATACTATTACGGTCGGCATTAACAAAGTCATATACTTCGCTTACTTCAGCGTATCTATCGTTCAGCTGAATACGTGTACCAGAACCATATTGGCTCTTGAGCATGTCTGTAGGCTGTCCGATGTAAATGAATGATGTACAAGACTTACGAGCAAGTTTTTCAATCTGTGTAGCTTTAGGCTTGACAACCTTTACCATCATTGTTACTTCTCGCATAGATGTTACCATCATGAAGAAGAAGAGGATTGTAAAGATCAAGTCAGGAAGAGATGATGTATTCATCTCAGGCATTTCTCTACCGCCGTCTTTATTAAATCTGCTCATAATGCTTGACCGTATTTTTTAGGTTCTGCCTCTGAAATCTTCTGAGGATAGATTTCGCGGATTGCCTTCTTCTCGTCATCGTTGCAGAATTCGTAAGCATGTCCGAACTCAGCTAATGCGAACTCGTTACGTAGTTCGTTGTATGCAGAGATGAGTGCGTCCTGAACAAGGATATAAACTCCATAGTCAGTACCGCGGTCTGTCTGTACAGAGATTACGTGGTTTTTAGTGATAAGAACTGTCCTACCGAGATACTTGATCTTTTCTGGAACAAGTTCTGGCATGTGTGGATCGTTCTTTTCATTTTTAATAAATTCTTTAGCTCTCTCCTTAATTTCGTCAAGTGTTGGATAAGCATCCCCCATCATGACCATATTGTCCTTGTTTACACGAATGTTAAGGATGTTACGTTCCTTAACTTTCATTTCTACGTTTTCTTGGTTTTCCTCTGGTGGTTTTGGCAGCGTACGCGCAAGACCAGCATCAGTGTCCATAGATGTTGTAGTAAGGAAGAAGATGAGCAACATGAATGAGATGTCGGCTGTTGAACTGGTGTTCAGACCTGGCATTTTCTTTTTCTTTCCCATAATATATTGCTTCTTGAGTTAAAGTTTTTATTTCTTACTTCCAATCATGCTGTAAACAGCAGCTATAACAGTTCCTAAGATAAGGATACCGATAGACCAGATACAGATATCTGATTCGATGCTGTCTGCAAGGTGATCGCTACCAGACCATGCTTTGTTGTTGATGATCATGTTTTCATCCTTGAAAGTTACTCCATAGATAACACCGATAACGAGTGATACGAAGCAAGTACCCCATGCGATAGGATTAGAAACCTTGTCAGCAATGTTTACCTTATCATTTGCCTGTGACTTTCCGCCTCCAACCATGAAAGAGTGAACTGCACCACAAACAGTAGCGATAGCTCCGATAGCGATGAGTGCGATCTGGAGGATAATCATACCGTCAGTGAAGAGTGGGGCATTGAAGTCAGGATTTTCTTCGTATGGAGTATCATAACCCCATGAGAGGAAGATAATCAGAACGAGTGCACCGATTCCCATGATGGTATAGAGCACGATGTCTGATATTTTCTGTTCTTTTGATTTTTCTATAATAACCATTGTTATATACCTCTTTTAATAATTAATAAATAAATTACTTTTGAAGGATTTTTGTTCCTTCTATGAAGTGATTAATTACTTCTTGAGGTTATACTTAGCAACGATATCAAGGAGTGAAATTGTTGAGTCTTCCATCTTAGTAGTAAGACCTTCGATTTCAGCAAGAATGTAGTTGTAGAATACCTGAAGAACGAGAGCGACAATGATACCGAAGATAGTTGTCAACAAGGCAACCTTCATACCTCCTGCAACGACTGTTGGAGAGATATCACCAGCCTTCTGGATATCATCGAATGCCTGTACCATACCGAACACTGTACCAAGGAATCCGAGTGATGGAGCCATACCGATGAAGAGTGTGATCCATGAGCAGTTCTTCTCGAGAGCTGAAGCCTGAACAGCTCCGTAAGCAACTACTGTTTTTTCAACCTGCTCAGCACCTTCGTCCATACGTAGAAGACCCTGATAGAAGATAGAAGCGATAGGACCGCGAGTGTCGCGTGCGATTTCCTTAGCTGCCTCAAGGTTTTTCTTGTTAAGAAGAGCGTCCTCGATTTCTACGATCATCTTGTTAGAGTTAACCTTAGAAAGAGAGAGATAGATGATACGCTCGATACAGAAAGCGAGACCGAGGATGAGGGCTACAGATACGAGTGCCATGAATCCTGCATCACCTTCGATGAATTTTTTCTTTACTCCCTTGTAGAAACCTGTTTCTTCAAGAACCTCTTCATCAGCTGCTACCTCTTCAGTAGCTGCAGCTTCTTCAGCTGGTGCCTCTGCTGCTGCTGCTGAATCAACCTGAGCAGCTGCAGTATCAACTGCTTCTTCGTCCTGAGCTGAAACTGACTGAGTCATACCGAAAGTAAAAACTCCCATCAATGCAATAATTGCAAATACTTTTTTCATTGTGTGACTGTAATTTTTTAGATTAATACTTTATTTAATTTGTTTTACTTCTTGAGTTTTCTCTTTATATTTTAGGATGTTGAGTTTCTAATGGTATCTTTACTCTAACTCTTTCACCCTATATTCATTCGTGTTTACGTGATATATTCACGTTCTCCTTGCGGAGAGAGGGGGATTCGAACCCCCGAAACGCTTTTGACGTTTACACGCTTTCCAGGCGTGCCTCTTCAACCACTCGAGCATCTCTCCCTTCAAATCGGCAGCAATTTACAACATTTTGCCTATTTGCGTGCTAAAACACCACAAAAATAATGATTTTTTTTATTATAAGTGTTGTAAATAGTCGGAAACTTTCATTTTTTATTAAAAAAACTGCATTTCGTGAAAACTTTGCTTACATTTTCTGTTGTTTGCAGTTCAATAGTGTTTAAGTTTGTGTCGTATGTGTCTGCCAATTTAGTTGCCACATGTGTTATGAAGGCACTCTCATTTCTTTTTCCTCTGTTAGGAACAGGGGCCAGATATGGTGAGTCTGTTTCGAGTACAATCCTGTTGAGCGGTACTGTGTTTTTCAGTACATCTGTCACATTGGATTTTTTGAAAGTTGATACTCCACCTATTCCGAGCATGAATCCATCGAAGTTCAGTAATTCTTTTGCGTCCTGTTCTGAGCCTGAAAAGCAGTGGAACACTCCTGTTAAATTGCTGTTTTTGTGAGTTGTCATCATTTCTACCAGTTCTTTTTGTGCGTTTCTTGCATGTATCATGAGTGGTAGTTCATATTTTTCAGCCCACATGATTTGCCTTTCGAAGACTTCCATCTGTTCCTTTTTGTGTGAGTCGTCCCAGTAGAAATCGAGTCCCACTTCTCCTACGGCAATGGGTGTAGATGGACTATTTTCCTTGTTCGCTAATCCTTCGCTCAGCATTTGTTCCAGTTTGTCCAAAGCTGTGTTGTAGTTTTCATCCTTGATGTTTTCAGGATGTAGTCCTATCATAGGAAACAAGTATCCGGGGTATCTGTTGCAGATCTCCAAAAGATGTGGAGTGTCTTTTAGGCAGATACCCGGTATGAATATAGCCTCGACGCCGGCTTCTTTGGCATTATTTATGACGGAGTCGAGGTCTTCGTTGAATTCTTCTGCATCAAGGTGTGCGTGTGTGTCAATCATTTTTTAATGATTTCTTTTTAGTAGTTTGTCGGCAAAGTCGTGTAAAGCAGCTTTCTTAGTTTCCTCTATTTGTATGTCGTTGAGACTTGTTATAGCTTCCATGAAGAGAGCGTTAATTCTTTCTTCTGCAATCTCTTTGACGTTTACCTTTATATATATGTTTGTGACCGCTTTAATCTTTTCCTCAGGGTCGAAGTTTTCTTTGCTAATCCAATCTTTAAGACATTCCTTGTTAGTTCCTTCTGATCTTTCTAAAGCCTTGATTAGTAGGAATGTTTTTTTGTTGTCAACGATGTCTGCTCCAAGTTTTTTCTTGAAGAAAACTGTGTCTCCGAACACATCGAGCACATCGTCTTGTAATTGGAAAGCTAAGCCTATTTTTTCCCCGAAATTATATAGTAGTTCAGCATCCCTTTCAGGAGCATTTGCAAGTTGTGCACCAATTTTCAAAGCAGCGGCGAGGAGTAGTGATGTTTTGAGTCTTATCATTTCCATGTATTCGACTTCAGTAACGTCATCTCTTTTTTCGAAGTCCATGTCGTATTGTTGTCCTTCGCATACTCCGACAGTAGCGTCTATGAAAGTTTGTTCAGCATGTCTGTATGAGTCTTGCATTTCTTTTGTTCCATAATTCAGGTTGTTAGCTGCAAAAAGCTTGTATGCAAGTGTGAGCATGGCATCTCCTGATAGGATGGCTGTGTTTTCGTCCCATTTTTTGTGAACTGTGGGGTTTCCTCGTCTCATGTCAGACTTGTCCATGAGGTCGTCATGTAGCAGAGTGAAGTTGTGGTATGTTTCGAGAGCAACGGCATTGTTGAGAATGTCGTCTACGTTGTCCTTGTATAAGTTATAAGCCAAGAGCATAAGAACAGGTCGAACTCTTTTTCCTCCCAGTGAGAGGATATAGTTGATTGGTTCGTATAGCCTTTTCGGCTCTTGTTCGTATATGTTGTTGTCTATATAATTGTTTACCTTGTCGGTAAGTTCTTGCAAAGTGTACATTTGTTTTTTGAAAATGGTTTGTTAGAAGTTAGGTATTATTTAAAAATTACGAAAACCAAATGCCGCATAATCTGTTACAACTATGCGGCATTTTGTATATGTTTTTGTTATATTATTGGAGACGGAACATGATTGGAAGAGTAAACTTTACACGTACAGCTTTACCACGCTGCTTACCTGGCTTCCAACGAGGCATTGAAGATACAACTCGGATGGCCTCCTTGTCGAGTGAAGGGTCAACAGAGCGCATTACTCTTGGCTCTACGATTGAACCGTCCTTGTTTACAACGAAAGAAACGAGTACACGTCCCTGAATACCATTTTCCTGAGCAGCAGAAGGGTACTTGATGTTCTTCTGCAACCAAGTCATGAGGGCAGCATCTCCACCTGGGAATGAAGGGTTCTCTTCTACAACGTCGAATACCTCACCTTCGTCACTTGCTTCCTGAACAGGAGCAGGAGGTCCCATAACTACTGGGCCTGAGTGTGGAGAAGAAGGTCCTGAAACGGCAGTATTGAGGTCCTCAGCAGTTTGGAGTTCAACTTCTTCGATTTCAGTTTCGTCATCCACAATGTCGAGGATTTCTGCAACCTGAGGAGCATCAGCTGGTGGTGGAGGAGTATTAGAGAATATAGGCTGAGTGATAGGGACGATTTCCTCTTCAGGAGCAAACTGTACTGTCTGAGTGAAAACCGGAGTCTTGTCAGCGTATTCATGAGTAGTCCACTCGAAAGCTGCGAACATTGCTGCAAGGCTGACAACGTAGCCAATGAGCAAGCTTGTACCTTTCTGACCTTCAAGGTCGGCTTTTTTAGATTTTTTTACTTCCATATAATTATTTTTTTAATGTTTCTGTCTATTTGTGGCAAAAGTAACACTTTTTTTGATTACTTCATTTACTTTAACGTAAAAATTTCTCTATTATCTACATTTTTTTATTCTTTCCCGTTCTAAAAGCTTTAATTTGTCTGTATTGTTGTGTCATTTTCCGAGCTTATCTTTCTGATGTAGATGTCTTGCTGTGGGAATGGGATTTCGATATTATTTTCGTTAAGAATGTTGTAGATTTTTTCTTTTGCCTTAGCTTGGTAAACGTATTTTTGGTCAACGAGAAGCCATTGTGTAACGAGCAAATCGACGCTACTTGCTCCGAAGTCGGCAAATACCACGTTTTGTCCGTTTACAGGGTCGACGATGTCTCTTCCGTCATCTGTTTTAGTGGCAAGTGGTGCTATTCCGTCCAGGATGAGTTTTCTAACTTTATTGATATCTGTTCCGTATGCTACTCCCACAGGTATTTTGATAAGTTCGTATTCGTGATTTTTTGTTAAGTTTTTAAAGTTTTCGCTAAAGAGTTTAGAGTTTAGGAAAGCGATAACCGAACCATCGATAGTAAGAATCTGTGTGCTTTGATAAGTTATGCTGTCCACTTTTCCTTGTATTCCGTCACATTCTATGTAATCGCCCACGCGTAGTCGTCCTGACATGAGTGAGATACCGTAGAAGAAGTTCTCCAGGAGGTCCTTCATGGCAAAACCCATACCAGTAGCGAGACCAGCGCCAACGACTTTAATGCCGCTTTGTGGTATTCCGAGTAGAATCATGGCAAATATGATGTATATTCCCCATACGAGTATAGCGATAACGTTTTTTGCGAGTGTTTGATTTATCTGCTTGTTGGTTGTTTGTGTAGTCTTCTTATAGTGCAGATAGAATGCTCGGATGGTGTAGTTAAGATATGAGAAGATGAAGTAGCAGGCTACCGTTACGCATATCTTTTGTAGAGATAGTTGTATGACATCTTTTTTATCGATGAAATTCTCTGTGAAGATTTTCATACATATATCTCTCATCTCGAAAGTGTCGGCGGCAAATGCTATACTTAGCAGTATGGACAATACGGCGAGTATAGGGACGATGGCCTTGTTGACGAGGTCGTAGAACCATGTTACTGTGACATAGTCGCCATTGTGCATGCTGTCGAGAACTTTTTGGTCTGTTATCTTGTCGAAATCAGGGTTGTCTTTTGAGAACAATCTTCTTATTCGCTTGAGGATAATCTTGTTCTCATAAAGTTCCATGAGGTCGTAGAGGCATGTTATGGTCTGTATGGCTGCCAACTGGAAAGTCCACCATATAGTTATTACTACGGCGAGCAGAGTGAATCCGCACCATGATATTATGAGTGAAAGGATGATGGTGAAGAGTGAGACTATGTTGTATAGTTTGTCTGACATAGGCACATGTGTACGTGTTCGTCGCGCCACTCTGATTTGCCAGATGGTAAAAACAAGTAGTATGAGTGGGAAGATGATATTTATGATATTGTTCGGAATGAGTAGTATTCTGAACAGTATTACCACAAATGCCATGACCATGAATGGTGTGTACATTTGTACTCCATATTTGATTTGATCGTTATTTAGTCTTATGATGATGGAAATCATCACGACTTGCATGAGCCATGTCATGTTCAGCATGAGTGATGTTGACATCTGTATCAGGCTGTTGTTTGTGAATGAGGCTTTGATGGTGAGTAATGCAATGGAGAAGATAAGTATTCCGAGTGAAAAGATGAGTGCGGGTCTTTTCTTTTTGTAGCTTTCTGTTCTGTATCTTGACGGAACGAGCCACCTCAAAATGACGTTGCTGAGTATGGTAGCAATAATGAGGTAGAATATCATCGCGAAGCTCACGAAAATGACTTGTGGGCCCCTCCATTGTGAGAATCTTCGGTCGGCTTTGTGCAGAGGACGGTATTTGTCTTCGAAGTCCATTTTTGCTCTTTGCCAATATCTCTCCATGTTGAAGAGAATGCTGAAATAGTTTTCTCCTCCTCTTTTGAATATGTTGTTTTGTAGCATGCCGTATCTAAACATGGCATACTTGTTGAGCTTTTCAACTTTGGCATTCACAATGTCGTAGTTCTCCTTATCTTTTGATATCGTGATAAGGATTCGTAGTAGGTTGTTGCGGAGTGACTTTGCGTGTATGATACATATGTCTCTGTCGGCCTGTTCAGCGGCAGAAAGTTCGTATACGTCCTCTTCGTTTATGGAATCGGCATTTTCTGTTATTGCTGAAAGTAGTGAGTCTACATCTCCTGCCTTTTTCTTAGCTTCGCCAATGGCTGGAGGTAATTGTTGGAGAGCGTAGATAAGGCTATCGTATCTTGCTACTTCAGCCAATATATTTGTACGTATCAGCTTGTATGGCAGATTCATGTGGTTCATCTCATGATAGAGATCGGTTGCCTGTTGGCAAGCGTATGCAATATCGAAGGTGAAGTCACTTCTTTGCGAATAAAGCATAAGGCTAATTTGTTCGCTTCTTTGCATGTAGTCAAGCAACCTATTGTGTATCATCTGCTGTTGTGATTCCATGCGTTCCATCTGTGCTTTTTGCTTGATGTGGTTGTTTCGAAGTTCGAGTTTCAAAACTCCGATAGTGCGGTTGAGGTCTTGCTCCTTAAGTACGGCGTTTGCCTGTAATACAGAAAGGAGGGTGACAGTCAATAGTAATAGATATTTTTTCATTTTATATTTTTTTGTTTCTATCGAGATATTATTTAAGTTTCTGAGAAGTAAAAATGGTTGAAATAAAGCTTGTAGAGTGGTTCAAAAGACGATTGTCATGGTAGAAAACATTCGTCTCTTGAACTATTTTATTACTCCATGAAAGCTACTTTTTTACTTCCTGCAAGTGTATTTTTGTCGAACTTGCGAGACTATGACATTTTCTCTGTTGTGCAGAGTTTTATTCAATTCCTGTGCAAAGATAAATGATTTTCTCGTTTTGTAATCTTTTAGCATTTAATTTAACTGTAATTTATTTATCTTTGCAGAAAAATTTACATTTAATGAAACGAATTGGACTTTTGTCAGATACACATTCTTACTGGGACGATAGGTATGTGAAGTATTTCAAGGATTGTGACGAGATATGGCATGCTGGCGATATTGGTACGATGGATTTGGCTGATAAGTTGGAGGCTATAGCTCCTTTGCGTGCTGTGTTCGGTAATATTGATGGTTCGGATCTTAGGCATCGTTTTTCTGAGACGTTGCGTTTTAAGTGTGAGGATGTTGATGTGTTGATGAAGCATATCGGCGGCTATCCAGGCAAGTACGATGCTTCGATTCGAGGCACTATGTTTGTTCGTCCGCCAAAATTGTTCGTGAGTGGTCATTCTCATGTCCTGAAGGTTATGTATGATAAGACTCTTGGTTGTCTTCATGTCAATCCTGGGGCTGCGGGACAGTATGGATTTCATAAGGTGCGTACTTTGGTTCGTTTCAGTATTGATGGGGCAGAGATAAAGGACCTTGAAGTGATAGAACTGAGTGATTTGTAAATTAAGATGCCATGTACATATTTGGGGAATATGTGCATGGCTTTTTTATTATTCTGCGTCAAAGAGTCCAGGGTATCTTTCTTTGAGTTTTACGGGTTTACCATTTTCCATGAAGCAATGTGTTGACTCTCCTGTGAAGATTATGTCGTCGCCTTTTCGGCCTATGTAACTGAAAGTGAATTTTAGAGCTTTTACCTCGCTCAGTTTCACTTCTATCTTTATTTCGTCTTGAAAAGTGGTACTTTTCTTATATTGACATTTGACGTCTATGACGGGTGAGACAACTCCATCGGCCTCAATCTTTTCAAATCCATATCCGATACGGTCGAGGAAGTCTACTCGTGCTTCTTCCATGAATCGGATGTAATTGGAGTGGTGAGTGATTCCCATGCGGTCGCACTCGTAATATTTCACTTTGTGGATATATTCGTTCATTATTGTAAATGTATTTAGTTCCCTGAAGAATTATTTTTCTTTGCTCTTACCAGTTCGATGGCTTCTTTTCCTGTGATGTGTTCTATCTCGAAACTTATCATACACATGTGTGTGAAGTCTTTGTCTATTTCATGTTGTAATGCTTCCTCTCTTCCAGGGCTGTAACGCTCGGATAGCAGTCGGATAGTTCTCATCTTTTCAGCCTCGTCATCTATGATATGTATTTTTCCAAAACAGATGACGCTTCGGAAGAATGTTGTGAACTGTTCGGGTTGTATGTCGTCGGCGTCGATAATGGTAAATGATGCTTTGTCGCAGTTGCGTATGGCGTCAATCTTATGACCATTTTTTGCGGAATGGAAATATAGCTTTCCATCGGCATAGACGTAGCTGATGGGTACTCCGTAAGGGTAGCCGTCGTCTCCTATAAGCGATAGCACGTCTGATGTGGCACGTTGTAGTAGATCGAGTGTGTCGTATTCTGATAGCTGTTGGCTAATACGTTGCATCGATATAAATTCCTACATTTTTCTTCCTTCTTTTTGGTTCCTTTGATAGCATTTTTAATCTTTTTT
>JAILIJ010000254.1 GCA_024695315.1 Bacteroidaceae bacterium | reverse complement strand
TTCTTTAATTTGCATAGTTTAATAAATGAGAGAAAATATCGGAAAGATTTGATGTGAAGTGATCATGTGGATGTGAGGATGTGAATGTGGTAATATATAGTTTTTGAGAAGTTTATATTTGGATAATATTCGATGAAACTTACATGTAGCAAAATCCACCATATTATCTAATGACATTCCTACGTAGAATAAAAGAATTATCATCCATCTCACTGTCTGTGGTAGAAAATCTAAACGTTGATTGGATTAAATGAAATGTAAAATGTTTTTCCAGTTAATGCCTCAAAATATAAGCTTTTTCCATTACTAAACATATTTTATAACTAAAAATGTTCAAACTTAATCAATTTTCAATTATGAAGATTTCAAAGACATTTATGTTGTCATTCCTCGTTATGACATCATCAGTTTTTGTTGGATGTACATCTGACGAAAGCGATTCTGTAGTCATCAATCAAGACACACAGTTGACAGAAGCCGACCTTGCTAATATCATGGCTGAGTCTGGTAAGCCAACAATAATATCAGAGGATGACTATACAGTCGAGGAATTTGCCGATATACTTTTTGGTGCTGACGGAACAAATGCTTCTGAAGAAAATGCAGATGCTAAAGCTATGTTTCTCGCACGCGAGCAGTACAAGGCTGACTCTATGGCTAATGTCCTTGGTCAGAATGGCGTGACAAAGTTTTACAAGAAGATAACTTATAATTATCCTTCTATTGACGAGAAAGGTAATGCTATCACTCTCTCAGCACTTGTTACATGGGGATATTGGAAGGGAATTTTCAAGAGTTATAACCTTGACCAGGACGATATGGTTCTCTATTGCCCTTATACTCACACTAAGAATAGCGAGTGCGCTACTGTTAGCGGTGGAGGTAATGAGTTGACACTCTTGACTGAAGAAATACTGATGATTATGCCTGACTATGAGGGCTTTGGCATAACTAACGGACGCGATCAGGTTTATTTGAATCATGACCTTTGTGCTCGACAAATTGTTGACGCTCTTGCACCTGGTTATAAGATTTTCAAAGATAGAGATGGATCTTTTGAGGATGATTACAGATTCCTAATTATGGGAGCATCACAGGGTGGTGCCAATGCTGTTGCTACTCAAAGATATATGGAAAAAACTAAGGAGACAAGAAACGGAGTGACAAAGACACTTGCTAACTGGTACGGACTCGACCTTGTTGAAGCATGTTGTGGACCTTATAGCCCAGAGACAACAATGCAGAAATACTATGAGTGGGGTAAGGTAGCATTCCCTGTAGCTTTCCCACTTGTAATCAAGTCTATGATTGCATGTTACCCTGAGGTAATGGCAGGAGTGTCTGAATCTGATTTCTATTCTGCATCATATCTTGCTCACAAATCAGAATTTGACAATATCTTCAAGAACAAGACTAAGACTGTTAGTGAAATCAACGAGTTGATGATTAAGTATTGCGCAACATCTGCACACCTTAAGGAGACTTCCGATGAGCTTTATCTGTCAGACTTCTTGAGTACTGATGCTCAAAATCTCAACTCAGATATCATGCAAAAACTTATTGTTTGCTTGAAGAAGAATGAACTGACTTCAGGATGGGTGCCTTTACATAAGATCGATTTCTACGCTTCAGAGGGCGATGAGGTTGTACCTTACGAGAACTCTGTTAAGATGATTAACTTCGCAAAGAAGTATAATCTCGTTTATGCTATTGACTATGCTTCTGTTGGCAAGAGCCACACACTTTCTTGCGCTAAATGGATGAGCAAGAAGTTCTTGTTACACCAGCTATAAAATTATCATACCCTAGACGGATTCTCACATTTCAAAATGAGAACCGTCTGGGTTATAAGATAAAATCATGAAAAATAAATTTGACTTCATTTTTCTTTCTGTTGTTACCAGCTTTTTATTCGTAGCCTGCCATGTTAATGATAATAATGGGGGAAATGAGAAGCAGGAAAAGTTGAACAAATTTATTGACTCAGACTCTATAAAATACGAGATTACAAGCGAAGATTCTGTAAGCATCTCCGTTTCCGATAGGGTTAAGGCTGTTAAGGAATTATTAGAAAAAGATATGTAAAGAAGATTTGTGGATATACTTATGAAGAATAAGAATTAGCATAACCATTTCATATATATTTATTCCTCATTATACCTATCAAATGGCCATTTATGAGAGGAAGAAACCACATATCCGGATGGTTTAACTTCTACAACAGCTTCAATAAAATCTATGACACTGATATATTGTTCTAAGAAGCGCCCGTCAATACCATTACCGGTACTGGAAGACTCATCCCATCCTTCTTGAACAATTTTCCCATACTTATCATGAGACTGGCATGAGATACCAACAGAATATCGTGTACTATATTTCTTATCGTAATCGATAGTCACACCATCACGAAGAGAAAATTTTACAGCCATACCAAGTGTGTCTGGAAGTGTTGTTCCTGATTGGGTAAGTGTAAATGTAGTATCTGTGGTTGTGAATGTTTGTTCCACAGAATTACTGTCAAGATAATAGATTGTGGCTTGGACAATAGATGCAAAGTCCTGATCCATGTAAAAATTGTACTTTGCAGTATAACCAGTTACGATAACTTCCTCAAACTGTGAAGAGTTATCGTCATCATCGCTACAAGATACAAAAATAGTAGCGATAAATGGTATTAGGAAGAATAGACGGAGCAATTTCATAGGCGTCTGAATAGTAGAGTAAAGTTGTTTGCACTTAATATTTCCCGTGCAATAATAACATATTTATTCCTTACTCCAAAGAAATGAAGATAAAATTATCTATTTATCAAAGAAATAAATGTGTTTATTTGATTGTAAGCAAGTGAATTATTTGTTTTTTTGCTTCTTATTAACGAGTTTTACTCCTGTAAAGACAAGTACTACGGCTAGGGCTTGCGTCCAACCAAAAATACCAACTCCCATGGCAACACTTACAAGACATGCTACTATTGGTTGCACATAATTATACATAGCTACAACAGTTGGTCTTAGGATCTTTTGAGCACGTACAGAACAAATATAGGCTAAGAAAGTGCCTCCAATTACAACAAACGCCGCTTCAAGATAAGTTATTATACTGATTTCCGTCCATGGAAGGTTTGCCACCTTGTTAAGTGTAAATGGAGTTATTACAAGTGCCGCAAATGTTATCATCCACTTCATACACGTAATAACAGAATATTTCTGGATCAAAGACTTAAAGAAGGTAAGATAAATGGCGAAACTAAATTGAGCGCATATACAAAGAATATCGCCCAATAACACACCACCTCCAATGTGACCTTGTGTGCTACCAAGAATTAAAATACATGCTCCTGATGCTCCCATGGTAACACCAAGCATTTTTTTCCACGTTATCTTATCATTCAAAAATAGAGCCGACATTACCATCGTTATAATTGGCAGAGTCGTTGTCATAATACTGGCATTAACAGGAGAAGTAATACTTAGGCCTACCGTATAACAACACTGGTTACAGACAATGGCGAAGAGGCCTGCAAAAAAGAACCTTAAATAATCATCTCGTTCTATTTTTTCATTTTTTGTGAACAATGATGCAATCCAGAAACAAATAGCACCTCCTGTAACACGAAATGTTACCATTTGAATCCCAGGTATTCCATTTACCATAGCATCCTTACCCAGTGGCGCCATGAGTCCCCACATTACGCATGCTGCAAGCATACAAACGTGGCCGAGAATTAGAATTTTATTGTTCTTATTTAGAAAGTTGAATCCCATATCATTTTACCTTAAAATATTGCGCAAAGATACAAATTAATTTCGGGTATATATATTCTATATTCCGTTAATATCATAATACCAAAAATAATAAAAGTCCATGAAGCAAAAAACATTCATGGACCGTTTATTTCATCAGCAAAAGTTAAAGAATATCAGAACTTCATCATAACAGAGATATGAAGGAGTAAAGCATTTCTTTTTGACTTGTTGAGTATGTTTGTAAGACTACACATGTGCTCTGTGTTATTTCCCGTATCTATTGTGTTATATACGAGTTTATCACCTGTATCTGCTTTGAAAGTATTGTTGAGCTGTGCACTATAATTGACTCCGAGTTCCCATACCAAATGCTGTTCGCTTGGATGAATAAAACGTAATCCTAAACCAGCAAAAAAATCAGTTGTCAAAGTATTGACCTTAACATTATTATCACTTTCGGAGTCTGAGAATACAGTATTTCCAAATCCGTTGAATCCCCAAGTCTCATCCATTATCATATTGTCATACTGTGGATATACTCCAAAGACATAAGCATTACCAGAAGCAGACTCTACCTTTTTATAAATATTTACATTAAATTTTAATCCGAGATCTGCATAAAAACATAGACGCTTATATATTGGCATGGTCATATCAATATATAAAGGGATAGTTATATCTTTAGTCCAAATCTCTTGTTTCATATTAAGATTTTGGTAGTGCCTCTCGTATGTATCTTCATCTACATCCTGATCAGTTGTAAAGTAGTAGTCTGGACAATTAAGTTTGGAATTAAAGAAAGAATTTCCAAGATTAACACCAGTAAAAATGCCATAGAGATTATTTCCTTTCTCTGCAAAAAGATAGCCAAAGTCAACACCGATATTAGCGTGTTTAGAAGATACATCGAGTCCCTCCACATCGCTTTTGAGAGAATGTGTATCCCAAAGTCCGAGGTCCACATTATACCTCATGGCAAACTTGCTATCTTTAACGTAATATTTATATTGTGCATGGGCTGTGTTGAGACAAGCCCAAAGTGTTATAAAAAGTAATGTAAAAATACCCTTCTTTGTCATAGTTAGATTTAGTTTTATTTAATTAATATCTTCTTAGTGTCTCCATTACCCATCTTAACGATGTTTATGCCCTTTAAGAGTTTATTTCCCTTTGTGCCATCTGTATAATATATTGTAGTAATTATAGGATTTTCTTCGTTATTAACATCTATAGCATCAGCATATTCTGTAGCTCGAACAAGTCTTATAGTTCCTCCATTTCCTGAATAATCAGATCCGTCCCACATTTCATCTACTCCGTCCATGTATCGCTTACCACTCGTTATGGTAACTCCATCATTATAACACCATTGTGCATAAACAAAGAATTTGTTATCAACATCGTTGATTTCATCGCTAGAAAAGTTTGTCGTAAAACGTACATTTTCCTTTGCATCAACATGTTTTGCTTTCTCGTGCAATTGTCCTTGTTTGTCTAAGTATCCAAAAACAAGATAATAATCATATAGCATCATGTCGGCATCAGAGACATCAGACATAGCTATGAGAGTGCTACTTGTTCCATTGCCTTTGATTAGAAGTGAAGTAGGAGTGTGAGGCTTATTATATACTGTAATATATTTATGAACATCAGTTGATGTTGTCCATAAACTCTTATTAAGTTTATATGTTTTGACCTGCAAATTTATATTTTGCTGTTCTGTAGACATAGCCCCAAGGTCAGTAATGCTTATTATACCTTCTGTTGTATCTTTAGAACTAACATATATATCAGAATTAGTTTTCCAAAAATATGAAATTGTATTCTTTGGAGTGTTGTAAGCAGCTTGAACAGAATCACAAATCATTTGCAACACGTTTCCGTTTCTTATAGACGCTACTCCAGACGACATATTGCGTTGCTGATTTTTGTCTTGAAGTGTAAAATCAATATCCCAACCACTTGCAGGCCAAGCTTTAACAGATATGTAGCATGAGTCAGCATACCACATTTCTGTACGTGAATTATAATTTCCAGTATAACTATTTTTTATTTTTACAAGCAAAGTGAACTTATATGATCCATCATCACATTTTTCGGCATTATTAGGAATGCTTATAGGGTATCTGACGTATGAATTATCAGATAGAGTAACATCAAAAACAGAATCTTCAATATTTATAGTCCATCCAAGTGCGTTCCCCTGATACCCACCATGCTTTAGAAAAGCAATATCTACTGTGTCTCCATCATAGCATTCAAGAGAGTATGCAGCATTTATTGAATCAAAAATAAGAGAATCTCCATCATACTGTGGAGTCATAATTGCTTGTGGTTCTGGCCAAACTACAAAATAAAGAGAGTCTGCTCCTGCATAATACCCTGTTCTACTTGATCCATTCTGTACGTATGCAAAATAGGAGAAGACAGAATATTCATCAACAACCTTTGTGATGTTTTCTATATCTTCGTCGTTAATAATCACACCGTCTGAATTCGTAAAAAAATGTGACCACATGTTTTTAACTCCTCCGTTGAAGAAAAGTTTGAATCCGTCAGTTTTTCCACTATATGTTTCAACAACAGTTGTAATGCCTGCCTCAGGTTTTGGATAAACGAGACATTTGACTTTTGCTTGTCCAAAGAATACAGACTTCCCGTATTTAAGCCTATTTTCTACATTTATATTGAAAATACACAGTTTGCCATCTTCATCACTATCCTCTTCTGTAAATTCATAAAGAAAAGGTGACACAGTATCCTGAGCGAGTCCATTAACATTCCATTTCCACTCAGAGATATCATCTGAAAATTTAGGTATAGGAATACGTACCGCATGAGTATTGTATGAGTATAGACTGTCAATAGTGACATTTGGCTGCGAATCATCGATATATCCGTGGAAAATATACCCGGTTTTATCAGTTAAACTATCCATAAGCCATATCTGAGTCATTGCTACTGGGGCAGGGAAGATACGGAACACAGTTTTCTTACTTTCTGTAAAGTAATATTCTCGTTCTTCCTCTGTTTCTACACCAAAAATCAGTTCTTCTTCGTTAGTGACTCCATAGTTGACGAGCGAAACGTAGACTTCATTTATATGGACAGATGAAAAAATTTCTTTTTTCGGTGTAAAAAGAATTGTCTTTACAATTTTACCATCAATGGTATCTGTTTGAATGACTTTGGCACTTATTTCTGTATTTCCAGAGAACATAACATCCCATGTTCCTGGTAATTCTTTGTTGTCGTAATATGAAATAGTGAGACAAGTGTCACAATTAGCATAAATATCGATTGTGTCGCTCTCTTGTAATGAAAATACGGTTGTTATGCTGGTCTCTTGCGCCAACATCTGCAGTTGTGTAATTAAGCAGGTAATGAATAAGGCTATGAATTTTTTCATTTTTGTAAAATTTATTTTTGAAGAAATATTTACCTGATACTATATATGTAAAATTATAAAAAAGAGTTAGGAATTTAGCCACGGAAGTACTCTAAGTAGCTATTTTATGTTCATCTTATCAAGTCATTTCTTCATATTCATTTTTTTGAAAGTTTAGTACAATTACATTTTATTGATGAACGGAAGCGATCAACACATGACCGCTCCCGTATGATATATTATCACGCTAGGTGTGTATATTATCAAATGAGTTTTTCGGCATAAGCCTGGTTTACGACATGCAAAGCATTAAGTGAGCGTGGAAATCCGATCCATGGAAGCATAGCTGTTATTGCTGCCACCATTTCAGTTTTAGTTGTTCCTACATTCTTATTGGCTACGGCATGTGATTGTAGCTGTGGTTCACATCCTCCCATAGATGCAAGGAGACAGAATGTTATAAGTTCTCTGTGCTGCAAGTCAATACCTGTTCTAGTGTAAAAATCTCCAAAACAATAACTTTCTATAAATTCCACTATATGTTCCTGTCCCTTAGGCGATGTTGAAAGCATATTTTCCACCGTACCCTGTCCAAAAATAGCGTCGATTGCTTCTTTGCCTTTCTCAAGTCTATTTTCAGCATTAGTTGTTGAGTGGTCATGTAATGGAAGGCGTATATCATTATTTGCAAATACTTCATTCATAATTGGAATATAGTCGACAACACGAGAAAATCCAACAAAAGGTACAGCTTGATATACAATTTCTCTTACTGTACTTGGCTTTATGCCTACATTAAGACATGCGTCGACATGAAGTCTAAATTCCGTCTTGGCATTACATCCTATAGTTGATGCGAGAATGCACATAAGACGTGTCTGCTCAAGTACTGGACCTTCTGTGAGTTTGAGCGACTCATCAAAGGCGAAATTATCAAAGACCTGTGTTAATTCAGGATCGTTGTGCAGGGTATTAACCTGATTGCGATAAGAAAAGAGTTTCTTAATTTCTTTATGCGCTCTTTCGGTTATTTTTATTTCTTTCATTGATGATAGTGTTTTGATTCTCCGCAAAGGTAAAAAAAAAATCTCATCTTATTATATAATATATGATTTTTTTACGTTTTTTATAGTGATGTCTCAAAAGTTTTCTCTATCTTTACGGCAGATTTTCAACGAAGAAGAAATAGAAATACGAAATAGAAGTAAATTATTATACCCGAAAATATGAATTGTTTATCACGAATTTTGATTTTAATGTTTTCCTTCATGTTATCCATCCCTTCCTATTGTGATGAAGGAGACGATTTTTGGAATGTTCAGCCAGAACCTCTTCGACAAAGGTATCAGTTGGCTCTGAAAAGCGCAGACAATGTCTGGGTTCTTAGTTTCGCAGACTCACTTGATAACCTGGCTATTGAAGATAATGCGGATAAATTTAAATATTTCGCATCGTCAATTCGTGGACTTCACTTTTTCTATAAAAATGATTCTTTACATTTCTTTTCTACGAATAAAAAATCACAAAAACTTGCAAAGCAACTTGGCTATAATAGTAGATACTACATGCTGATGCTTAATGAAGTATATTTCTATACAAACACTTCATATATGAGACAAGCACAAGAGGCCGCAAGTAAACTGCTGGATGATGCTAAAAAGACCGGTGATCTTAACGGGCTTCGAAGTGGATATTATGCAACAGCAATTATTTTCTGGAAAAAACATAATTACAAAAGGGCTGTTGAATATTACAAAAAAGCTCTTGAGTATGCAGAGAAAACTCCAGAGACTTCAGCAAAATCAAAAGCTCACCTATACGCGTATATTGCTGAATGTTATTATGAACAAAAAGATTATGAGAATGCAATAAAATACTCAGAAAAAGGTTTAAGGGTTCATAGCAAAACTCCATTATTACTTGTCACTCAGGCACGCACGTACTATAGAATAAATGACAAAGATAAATTTACCGAAGCATATAATCGTTTTAAGGATACGAGAACTACAAACATGTCGATTTATAACCTTCATGCCCCTTATATTGATGCGCTTTATTTCACGATGAATGGAAGATTTATCGAGGCTCTTAAGAGATGTGAGGATATAAGTACAGAAAAAACTAAATATACTTATCTTATCGAGGTGTATTCGAAAATGAACGATTGGAAAATGGCATTCTCATATAAAGATAAATTAGAAAGGCTTGAGGATTCTATCTCTAACGTGTCATTCAATGTGGAGCTTGCAGAAATGACAAAAGAGATTGACTCGTTAAACCAATTAAAGAAAAAGGACGAAATACTAATACGTCAACGTTCATATCTCATCCTTAGTGCTGTAATAATCGTGGCTATTCTAATCTGCTGCATTCTTGGACTATCACGCTATAATGCTGTAAAGAAAAAAAACAAGGCATTAGCGCTATGTATAGACAAATATATCACTTCTAAAAAGATGGTGTTGAAGCTCGAAGGGGAGAAATATGCAAAACAAGATGCTGATGAGCAGAGTAGGGCGCAGCAAATAGGAAAATCTGAAATAGAGTCCGAAACGAAGGACGAGGAAGATGAAGTAAATTCATCAGAAACTTCAAAAGAAGTTGAGAGTAAGGACGATGCACAAATAGCACGTTTCATTTATGAACTATCTTCTCGAGAACTATTTACAGATCCAAATTTCAACCGTGATACTTTGCTTGATGAATTGCATATTCAAAAAAGAACTTTTTCAAAAAAATTTGAGAACTATACAGGATCAAGTTTCAAGGAGTATATTACTTCTTTACGTTTAGATTATGCGGCTAAACTTATTAAGGAACACCCAGAATATACTATTGAAGCTATAGCCATGGAATGTGGAATAAATAGTTATGTAACTTTCCATCGTAATTTTACACGACATTTTGGTATAGCTCCAAGTTCGTTTAGAGGCCAGTAGATATTTAATACATAAATATTTATATATAAATGGAAAAACATATTATAAAAAGTTTATCAGATGATATTCCACTTTCTGTTTTGGTAATAGAACCTAAGGGTAGGGAACCAATAGGAATTTTTCAGATAGTTCACGGAATGTGTGAACATAAGGAAAGATACATCAATTTCATGGAATTCATGAGTAACAAAGGATTTATTTGTGTAATTCATGATAATAGAGGACACGGAGAATCTA
>JAILIJ010000246.1 GCA_024695315.1 Bacteroidaceae bacterium | reverse complement strand
GCTGTAATCTTAGCCTTTGCTCCAACAGCAATATTAGGAAGCTGACTCTCCTTATAGTTCGCCTCGATCCACATCTCATCTGCATCCACGATATTTACAAGAGTCTGACCAGGCATAACGAGCTGTCCTTCCTGAATGTCCTTTGTGCCAAGCACTCCATCGCATGTGGCAATAATATAACAATAGCTCAGGTTGAGACGAGCGAGGTCTACCGCAGCTTGTGCCAGCTGTAGTGTAGCCTGTGCAGCCGAGAGATGATGTCCCTGTTCCGTCATAACCATGGTCTGCGCCTTACGAGCACGTTGTACCTGTTCATATCGCGCCTTAGCAGAAAGGTAGGCAGTATGGATATTATCATACTGTTGTTGAGTGACAGCATCCTGTTTAAGAAGTTTTTCAAAACGTGCATCTTCCTTCTTTGTATTTTCCATATTCACACGTGCTTCCTCTATGCTGGCATCCGTAACGGAGATATTACTCTCGGTAGTATGAATACTTGTTCCAGTAGCCTTGGCACCTTGTTCTGCACGTGCTAGATCAGCCTCAGCCTGTGCCAGACGTAGACGAAACTCGGCATCTTCAATAATAGCAAGTGTGTCACCCTTATGAACATGCTGAAATTCCTCAAAACGAATCTCACGAATGAAGCCTTGCACACGTGTGCTCTGAGGGGTGATGTGCTGACGCACCCTGGCATTATCGGTAAATTCTACACTTCCGAAATGAACAAACTGTGAGACCACGATTGTGGCGCCGATAACGAGAAGTAGTATTATGATTGCGTTATAAACATAGCGCATAGTTGTATTTTTTTCCATTGTCTTTTATTTTTTCAAAAATAGGACTATATGTTCTATAAGACCAAGAAAGCCTATCGCATTATAAAGTTCCAGTTACGAATTTAAGATTATAATAATTATACAGCACATTTATTCGGCTGCTGACGAGTTTGAGTTGAGCATCAAGACGCTGGTTCTGAGCATCTACCATATCTGTTACCAAAGCAAGACCATTGGAATAACGATTAGAAATGACATCATAATTCTCATTCGCCAATTCAACCTGCTTTTTACTTGTCTCCAGCTCTGTGAAAGTAATGAGATAGTCAGTATACGCAGCCTGTACCGCATTTTCAATATTCTCATTCAGCGCATTATGCTGTTCTATAGCCGTTTGGGTAGCTATCTTGCTGTGTTTAACCTTCTTGCTATTCTTCCATATTGACGAAAGACTATATTTCACCCCTACTCCAACATACCAACTATTCACGCGGACATCCTTTGGTGGCAGGTCATTCACATACGGTCCGTCAAGATGATCCTCAGCAAAGATTGCTACAGAAGGTAGATTAGCACTTTTCTGAAGTTTGGTTTTCTGCTCACTCATACGAATACCCAACTGTGACTTCTGAAGGGCAATAGAATTAGTCGTTGCCGCAGATTGCCAATATGATTCATCAACAGATTTTTCGGGTGAAGCCTCAAACGCCTCGGTCGTAAGTATGGCAATATCATCCTTTATGCCAAGAGCTGTAAGAAGCTGATGGTTAATAATTTTAGCCTTACTCTGCACCTGTGTACGTCCCAGTCGAAGAGCCTCCATCTGCAATTCGTATCTGGTAATATCATTTTTCAAAACCACGCCCTCATCCTGACGTTTCTTAGTCTGACTGATAAGCGTCTGGGTGAGAGTGATATTCTCCTCAAAGACTTTCTCCTGATTCTTCAGGTTGTGTAGCTGAAGATAATAGCCCGTAATGAGCATACGCACATTTTGTTCATTATCCTTAGCATTAAGACGCGCCATTTCAGCATTTAACTTGGCCAGATTCACTCCCGACGTTATTGCACCACCCGTATAAACAGCCCAAGAAGCCTGCAAAGCGAAGTTGGTACCGAAATGAGGAGGATTAGCACCATAAGCATTAGAGAAATCTCCGTCCATAATGGTACATTTACCAAGGTAAGAAAGCGCCAACGACGTATTCAAGTCTGGAAGGCGTTCTGAATTGGCAGCCTTAACTCCAGCATCAGCCTCGTCAATAGCAGACTGAAAACTTTTAATAGATGTGTTATTCTTCTCCGCCGTGCGGAAAAGTTCATCAAGCGACAGAGTGAGTTTCTGACTCTGTGCCCGCATCATCCCTGTTGTGCCCACATAAACTATCATACAGATAGCCGTGAGCAGAATTCTTCTGTTCATATATGCTAAATAAATTAAGAATTAAGATTTAAGAATCCCGAAGGACTCAACAAAGCTAATTTTAGACTTTACTAAAAAACTTATTCAACGAATCGTATAACATCAAAAATACATAATCGTACAACCTTTTTTCGAGTGCAAAGGTACGGCATTTATTTAACCGAATGCTTATCCTCAAAAAGCATAAATTTGTCCAAACTGAAACTTTGCCACTCTAAAACTTTGCATTATTTTTATAAAAAAACTACCTTTGCCGCAATATGACAAACTACGATATAATAAGTCTACACAGGATAGATAAGTACCATAGAGGTACATTATATAAAGACGAAATTGCCGTTTTTGAAACTATGGGCAGCAAAGATCTGAATATTGGTTCTGGTGAACCTGTCTTTGTAAATGCCTATAGCTACATGCTATGCCTGTCTGGTACAGCCAAACTCTCAATCAACGATCAGCTCTTTGATGTCAACGCTCAAAAAATGTTCCTCATGCAACCTTTGTTTCTCTTCCAATTCAAGGACGTGAGCGAAGATTTCCATTGCTATTTTCTTGCCGTCACATCTCCCTTTGCAGATAAGATTCAACTCAAGGAACTGCTTCATCATATCGTAAATTTCATTTTTGCATACAGCAAGCCATCTGTAGATCTCACAATCGAAGAAAAGTCCATACTTATAGACTGCATAAATGAGATTAAAAAACAGATAAACAGACAGGATCACATCTACCATGAGCAGTTAATCCAAAATGCCCTAATACGTTTCTATTTGGAAACCGACAATATCGTCGACCGCGTGGAATACTCCGTGAGTAGCACCATCCAATCGCTCTCAGATGTGAAGTCTAAAATTGACAAGTCAAAATACACTACATTTCAGAAACTTATCGTCTTAGTGTCTGATAATTACCGCAAGGAACATGAGGTTAAATTCTATGCAGACCATCTAAATGTCACGGTTCAATATGTCTCCCAAATCATGCGACGTAACACAGGCCGTTCGCTCGTGGCGTTCATCCGCGAATTACTTTATAGCGATGCCAGAAACATGCTTCGCTTGACCAATAAGAGTATACAACAGATAGCCTGGGACTTAAACTTCTCAGACCTTCCGAGCTTCAGTAAATTCTTTAAGAATATGTCTGGGAAAAGTCCTTTGGATTATAGAAAGAACTAAGAATCTTTTGAATCAAGATTTCATCTTACTCCAATAAGCGTATAATCACATAACCATATAGAAGCAAAATACAACCATCCGTCAGCAATTTTTTACAAAAAAGGAACATATTGACAATACATAAAGTAAAAAAATATACCTTTGCATTTATGAGTGACCTAACACAAGTATTAAGTATCACAGGCTCAGACAACATGGGTCTTTCCGGCATCCAAGCTGATACTCGAACAATATCAGACCTTGGCGGCTACCCTCTTACTGCGGTAACAGCCGTAACAATACAAGACAGCAAAGGTATAAAAGAAATCCTTGACCTACCACAGGATATGGTCATAGGACAAATAAATGCAATCTTCCAAGAGAGTCACCCGAAAGTGGTTAAAGTTGGTATGGTGCGAGACCCTCACACCATAGAGGCCATAAGTAAAGAAATTATCCGTTGCAGACATATTATTCTGGCTCCAGGCATTATAAACTCTTATAATGCGCGTATCCTCTCCGACCAAGCTCTTACAGCATGGAAAAAGAAACTCATTCCAGAAGCATCTCTGTTACTAATAAAATGTCAAGAAGCACAAATTATGCTTGGTCATCCAGTAACCACAAATGACGAGATGCTACAGGCTGCAAGAGAACTAATAGACTTGGGCGCTCAAAACGTACTATTACGTGGAGGCAATCACGTCAGAGGACAGCTCACAGCTTTATATCATGGAGAAGGAAAAACAGAATTTTTCACATCACAAAATACGGAAGGATGGAAAAAACATGGCGTAGGAGGCGCGCTTTCTGCTGCCATAGCAACACGAATAGCTATGGGGGATAGCATTAGCGATGCCATCACAAACGCTCACACGTACATCCATTCACAAGTCGTATATGCCATATCCTCATCTACCAGAAGTCAACGTATGGCGGACATATACAATCAATTCATGACACACATAGCAAGCCATTATCGCCAAGCACATGACGTAAACTTTTATGCTGACCTATTGGCCATTACCCCACGTTACCTGTCTCAGGTAACGTCCCATGTTATCGGTAAATCTCCAAAAGCTATCATCGCCGAATACATCATGAAAGAGTCAATCGCTATGCTCACAACATCACGTCTAACCATAG
Organism: Bacteroidaceae bacterium; assembly: GCA_024695315.1. GTDB lineage: Bacteria > Bacteroidota > Bacteroidia > Bacteroidales > Bacteroidaceae > Minthosoma. Next base: position 508 of record JAILIJ010000246.1, on the reverse strand, counting down.
GCGAAATATCTGACAGATTGGGATTCACATCACAAGCTATGTTTAGCAAATTCTTCAATTCTCACCAGAAATGCTCTCCTGCAGAATTCAGAACTAAAGGAAATGTAAATTAAGCAAAAAGGATTCCCCATATCCCCATAAATATCACAACCGTATAAGCGTTTTCAAAATAAGTAAGAACAGCTTTTATCCATAAAGGAACAGAATCTTTTCTGTTATTTTTTTTGTGTATATTTTTGCACCAGAAAACTTATAAACACAAGAATATGGAAAATAGAGTAACTCTCAATCGCAATCTCGCCCAAATGTTGAAGGGCGGAGTAATAATGGACGTGACAACCCCAGAACAGGCTCGTATAGCCGAAGCTGCTGGAGCTTGTGCAGTCATGGCCCTCGAACGTATTCCTGCCGACATTAGAGCTGCCGGTGGCGTTAGCCGTATGAGCGATCCAAAGATGATCAAAGGCATTCAAGAAGCTGTCAGCATACCAGTTATGGCAAAGTGTCG
>JAILIJ010000138.1 GCA_024695315.1 Bacteroidaceae bacterium | reverse complement strand
CCGCCCCATACATCGACAACGCTGCTTCCTCTTTCAGGGTAGAACTGTACGGCGAGAGTGTACTTACTCTTATAAATGACGTTGCCGTTCTGTGTTGCCTGAGTTGCGCTCTTTGATGTGAGACCATTAGAGTAGAGTAAGATTTGACTCTTTGTAGAGTTTATGTAGTCGAAGTACACGTTGAGTGAACCTTCGTAATAGTTAGAGAGACCACTTACAGTATGTGAACTTGAGTTGCCTCTTGTCACAGTTACAGAAGTCTTTACAGCTCCTGTGCTTGAGTCGAGCACATAAATCTTTACTGCAAGGTTACCGCTAAGCGTAGAGCGAGACCATGCGTTTGCGATAGCTCCGTAGTAGTAATAACCATCGTCGGTGTTGCTGTATGTGTGGCTACGTATTACTGTTCCGAGAGGATTAGAACTAGTAGCTGTTCCTGATACGTGGTAGCCTCCAGCGTTGCCGTTAGACTTTCCAGCATCGTTTGATGCAGCGAAGAGACAGATATGGTTAGGGTTATTGTCTCCGAAATATTGTGATGTTATGCTTGCGAAGTCACCTGTACCATCGTGAGGACCGAACTGTGAGCCCCAGCTATTGCTTACGACTACTGGTTTGCCTTGTGCATCGGCATAGTTACAGATCTTCTGGAAAGCGTTTGCAAGGTATGTGCTTGACAGACCGTTTACGCCAGCTAGGTAAAGGTCTGCTCCTGGAGCCATACCTCCGTATGTTGCATTGGCATGGTTATCAGTAACGGTAACGTTGCTTCCGTTGATGATTACGCTTGAGCCTCCAGCTGTAGATGAAGTGTGAGTTCCGTGATCTTCGTTTGCGTCATCTGTAGTGATACTTGAACTGAAACTTGTGTATTCACGTGCAGAAGAGCCGTTGTAGACGTATGCTCTTTTGATTCGTGAATTACCGTTCTTGTCTTTGAATGAAATGTGCTGGAAGTCAATACCAGTATCAATGATACCAAGTACAACTCCTGTTCCGTCATACACTTTTGACAATCCGGCAGAAGCGGCATTAGCAGAATGTGTTAGTACGTCGCCAGCCTTTGTCATAGAGCGAGCGGCATTGCTTGCAGGACGCATGAGAGGTGACACGTTGATACGCTGTACATTTTGAATGTTTGCAACAGATTCGAGGGAGTCAACAGGGATGATTGCAGTTATGAGTCCATCGTTGAACTTACATTGTACATGTACGCCCTTAGCTTCGAGGTCGCTCAGTTCTGCGTTGTTCTTGACACGGATAAATGTAGAAATGTATGTTACACCATTTTGAACTTCTGGTGAAGCATAGAGTCTATCTCCGTTTTTTTTAAGTCTTGCGCTGAAAGTCTCATCGAGTTTCAGTCCGAGGTTTTTCTCTACAGCAGGTGCTTTTCTACGTGCAACACCCTTGTCATTTCTTTCGTTTAAGAACATCTGTGTTGTAACAGATAACTTCTCGCTGACATCTTTTTGTGCGAAACCAAGTGTTCCCGTAGACATCAACAATCCAAAAAGCAAAAACTTTTTAATCATAGTAGTTTTCTGGGTTTAATAATAACTTATAAAATTAATTGGTTAATAGATTTTTTTACGGGGTGGACTATGAAATCCATTTAAGTTTCGGAAGTAGTTAGAAAGTAGTATAAATGAAGTCAAATCTTAGTTAAAAAGTCGATGGTTGGTGTGGCAGACATACCGCAAACCAATTCATTATTCTCTTATACTTCTATATTACTCCAGTATAACTCTTTTTTACTTCCTGCAAGTGAGGCTTTTGTCGAACTTGCGAAACTTGTGTAATCCATTATAGACTACTGAGGAATGAAGAGTAAGGAATGTACATCATTTTTGACGTGTATGTGCAAAATTGTTTCCCTGTCGTGTGTAATTATTTTGTTTGTGTTGTTTTTATTTTATTTTGTTTTGTGTTACTCTCTATGTTTATGTAAACTTTTATAGAGATTTGACAGTTCGTGATGTTTTATTTGAAATTCCTTTATTCTTTCCTTTTGTAATAATTTTTGGCAAAAGTATCGCATAATTTTGATATTACCAACAATATTTGTAACTTTTTTTATGAATATGCGTTTTTTTTTGTCATAAAGTGATTTGTGTACATGACGTTGATTTAGGTCTTATGTGTAAAAAGTTTATTTTCTCTTCCCCGCAAACGTCACTACATATTTTACCCGTAAATTTCTTCGGCAACGCTTCGTATCACCTTCGTATCAGGTTCGTACTGACGTCGTCTTGGAAATTGCGTTACAAATATAATAAATGACAAATTGTAAAAATGCTTTTCGATGCTTTTCGATGCTTTTTCATACTTTTTTATACTTTTTCATGCTTTTCGATACTTTTCGATGCTTTTCGATACTTTTCGATGCTTTTCGATACTTTTCGATGCTTTTTCATGCTTTTTGATGCTTTTCGATGCTTTTTCATGCTTTTTGATGCTTTTCGATACTTTTTCTTCCCTTATTGTCCCTTAGTTTTAAGAATCTCTTCATCTATTTTAAGTTGTGAAAGAAGGGTAAAGTCTTTATTTTCCAATCTTTATCAAATAATTTCTGTAAAATCTGAATAAGAAAAATAAATGTGTTATCTTTGCATCGAAAAGTGAAAATAAAATACCCAATAATATGAATTTTAATTTCAAAAAACTCTTACCGGATGTGCTGTGTGTATTGCTGTTCGCAGTCATCTCATTTGTCTATTTTTCACCAGCTGTGATGGACGGCAGACGTTTGGAACAGCATGACCATGGAGCTAATGATGGTATATCGGTTGAGATAAACCAATATCGTGAAACCCATGATGGTGAGACACCACGATGGACTACGAGTGTCTTTGGCGGTATGCCTACATACCAGATATCTCCATCTTATGACTCAACAAAGACTATGTCATTCCTTGAGAAAGTTTATCACTTATGGTTCCCAGACTATGTGTGGTATATTTTCGCATCTATGCTCGGATTCTATATCCTGTTACGTGCCTTTGACTTTAGGGAGTGGATGTCAGCATTAGGAGCCATAGCTTGGGCATTCTCCAGCTATTTCTTCATTATTATTGCTGCAGGACACATTTGGAAAGTCATGACTCTTGCCTATATTCCTCCTACAATAGCTGGACTGGTGATGTGTTTGAAACGATGTGATGGAAAGGGGGACGACAAGGATTGGACTCGATATCTTGTTGGAGGCGTGGTAACAGCATTCTTTGCGGCTCTTCAGATACAGGCAAACCATGTGCAGATGACATACTATTTCCTCATACCAGAGATTCTTATTGTTATTGCCTACCTAATTATGTCGGTACAGAACAAGCGTCTTGGTGCCTTTGGAAAGGGTATGGGAGCCATAGCAGCGGCTGCAATTGTCGCTGTATGTCTTAACTTGTCAAACCTTATCAATACATACGAGTACTCTAAGGAAACCATGCGTGGTAAGTCCGAACTTGTTAAGGAAGGAAAGACTGAAGACCAGACAGACTCAGGACTTGAGAGAAGCTACATCACAGCTTGGAGTTACGGTATAGATGAGACATTCACGTTCCTCGTGCCAGACTTTAGAGGTGGAGCGAGTGTGCCACTTTCTAAAAATGAGACAGCCATGAAGAAGGCTGATGCACAGTTTAGTGGAGCTGGCATATATGGAGCATTTACACAGTACTGGGGCGAGCAGCCAGGAACGAGCGGTCCTGTCTACCTTGGTGCAATAATATGTATGCTGTTTGTTATGAGTCTTATCCTTATTCCAAACAAAAATCCGTTAAAGTGGGCCTTACTTATTGCCACGGTCATAACGTTGATGTTGGGTTGGGGACATAACTTTATGCCATTCACGAATTTCTTCATCGACAACGTGCCTATGTATGCTAAGTTCCGTACCGTGGCAAGTATACTTGTTGTGGTTGAGTTCACTGTGCCATTTATGGCTTTGTGGGGACTTAAGCTATTCATAGAGAAACCAAATATGAAGGCTTTGTATATAGCAACAGGTGTGACAGTCGGTTTATGTCTGATTTTGATGTTCACGGCAGGAGATTGCGTAAGTACAAATGACAGAAATGCCATTAGCCAGTACGTTGGTCAGGGATATTTCGATGGACTCACAGGTGAAAGGATTCTTTCTAGCATTTCATCTATGCGTGAGGCTATGCTTACTTCTGATGCACGTCGTTCTATTATAT
>JAILIJ010000119.1 GCA_024695315.1 Bacteroidaceae bacterium | reverse complement strand
TGCTGAACAATGATGGTGCTTTCTGATGACGATTATACATGAAAATCTGCAAGTTTTATACCACAAAGATACAAAAACTTGCAGATTTATCAAACTGATTTGTGACATATTTTACTATATAACAATCATTTGTAGTCTTATTAAGGAACGACTATTTAATGTTCCTCCTCTAAAATTAAATCTAAATTAAAGCCATTTCTACTTTGTGTACATTTCGTTTTCTCTTTATAAAATCACAAAAATACGTTCAACACACAAATAATCAGCACTATACGCGTGTAAATCCACATTCAATACTATGTACATTTCGTTCTAATGCCTATAATTTACCCAAAGAACTTTCTTTATGAAGATAGCCAATGAAATGGCCACAGTGCGTTCCTGTTCTACGAAGCGGTTATAGGAAACAACATATGGGAAGAGATGACGGAGGTACTTGCAGACATATATATTGACCTTTTTCGTGATAGAACATATTATTATCTCGATGGGGTAGCTAATGCCATTATAATGATTTTTCTCCACCCTTTTTTCTTATTTTAAAGGAACTACCATTGTCTGTAGATACTAATGCAAAACTTCCTTGACAACCCATTCTTTTATGGCATTCCATATAAGGGGCTTTTTCACTCCTGCAGGTTCTTTATCTCTGTATCGTTGTTCAAACACTTCTTCCGATGTCAGCATTTGATGATTTATGTCTGCAAGAATGGTGTTATACTGCTTATGGCCGTTCTCAAGCATTATTGTTTCAAATTTTACAAGGTTTGGAATGCCTAAAACATTGGTATCTTGAAGGCCTCCAATATACAGAATAGGGCACCGTACATTCTGATAGTATGGTCTTGCATTCCAAACAAGTCTTCTGGCGATACCCAGTTTATTTGCCATGTCGTGAATCAATCCTGGCAACAAGCGGTTGCATATAGCCTTTTTCTCGTCGTCGAACTTCGTGAAATACTTGTCAATGATTGCCTGAGCGTATGCTTCCATATCAACAATCTGATTGTCCATAAGATTCTCGTTGATATCCCTCATCATTGCTGCATAGTCGTAGTAAGGCATCCCCAGATACTTTGGGTTGGTAAACATTGCACAAAGATTCAGTTGATAGACTGCGTAAATATGAAAGTCTTCCTCAATTTGAGGCGTAACGCATGCGGATTGCTGAACAAGAAATGCAGGGTCTGAAACCTCTGACGCTGCAATCAATGCAGAACTGCCAGCCTCACTTGCACCGTAGAATCCTATCTTGTAGTTTTTGAACCGCTTGTTTTTCTTCAGCGAATTATATACGGCTACTGCATCATCGGCCATATCAAACAAGGTGGTGTGCGATGCTGAATCCTCAGGCAGGATGGGACGGTTGTCATAGTAACAACATGAAATTCCTTCGCTGAGCAACTTGTCTGTAAGTTCAGAAAAATACTCAAAATTTTCTTTGCTATTAGAAAATCTATTGTTGACATAGATGAAAATGATTTTCTTGTCCTTCCCGTCAGGACAGATGAGATGCCCATGACTTAAAGTGTCACAGTTTGATTGAAACGTGAAATGAACAGTATCGCACAATGCCGTATTACAAAAAAACAGAGAAGTGATAAGGATTATGATATATCTATACATGGGTTAATGCTTAATTAGTTTCGACATATGTTCTGTTACCTTTGAGCCGACATTCTGATTGTTGTAAGTGTCTGGCTCGGTAAACTTGACTCTAAACTGAGCTCCCTCGTATATTAGTTTTCCTATGTTAAGGTCAAGTTCACTTCTTTGATTTTTGCTACTGTATAAGGGAACAATCCATGAACGTACTTTCTTCAAGTGGCCGTCCAGCGAAAAAGTCAATAACGAACGCCCATAACAACTATTGAGCAGAGCAAAAAGTTCCCGCATATTATCGTCAGCCACTTTAGGCAGTTTGAACTTCTTTCCTTGCTTTACTTGCGAGATCATTCTGTAGGCAGTGCGTAGATACTGCTCCGTTTTGCCATCAAACGATACAGAGTCGAGCATTTCCATGTGCTTCTTAACAGAAATCTCGTTATAGAAATACTCATCACCATTGCAAAAAGCCCCAGACAAAGTTATAAGAGCTACAATGCTTGTGTCGTGGGAGAGTACGTCTAACGCAACGAAACTTGATTCATGATCTGACATTAGAAAAACTTTTAGACTATCAGTTATTTCTTTATGAATATTGATAACCGAATCTATTTGAAAAGAATTCTCTTCAATTGTTCTATCCCGATCTATTGAATAAGTTAGGAAATCAATATTGTGTTCTGACAAGTTCTTTTTTAACTTTAAATAATATGGCTGTTCGTTATCTCCATACTGAATTAGCACCATCAGCTCTTTTGGTGCGATTTGATCTATACATATAAACAATAGGAAACAACATACAAATAATGACTTCATAGAATTATTCTTTTATTTAAACACATTTCCATATTTTAAATTCCGCAACACTATTCAAAAGTTAACTTTTTAAATTCCTGAGTAACAAAAAGTTGCCCGGGATTTTGCCATGTCAGATTTTTCACTTATCTTAGTGTTGCAAATCAAAATAAGCAAAAATCGTAACAAGACATGGCAAAGGTACAAATAAAATCAGAGAAACTCACACCTTTTGGTGGTATTTTTTCAATAATGGAGCAATTTGACTCTATGCTCTCACCTATTATTGAC
>JAILIJ010000084.1 GCA_024695315.1 Bacteroidaceae bacterium | reverse complement strand
AAGGCCTAGATGCTCTAGATATCATAGAGAATCAAGCCCCCTAAAAGCCCTAATCCCCACATAAACAAAAATAAAAAATTATGAGTAATACATCGTCATGCCCAACATCTTTTGGGCAAGAAGAAAAAGACATGAAAGAATACGGCTATTTTGATGACAAAAATCGCGAGTATGTCATCACCAAACCAGCCACACCTTTTCCTTGGATAAATTATCTTGGAAATGAAGATTTCTTTGGACTAATAAGCAATACTGCCGGAGGCTACAATTTCTACAAGGATGCCAAGTTCAGACGCATAACTCGATATCGTTATAATGGCGTACCTATGGATAATGGTGGTAGATATTTTTATATTAATGATAATGGTACAGTATGGAATCCTGGATGGAAGCCATGCAAGACTCCACTTGACTCATACGAGTGTAGACACGGCATGAATTACACTCGCATTACTGGCTCTAAAGACGGGATTGAGGCTAGCGTTCTTTTCTTTGTACCATTAAAAACATGGGCAGAGATTCAAAAACTTACTTTGACAAACAATACAGACAAAGTCAAGAAACTTAAAGTTTTCTCGTTTGCCGAATGGTGTCTTTGGAACGCAGCAACAGACATGGAGAATTTCCAACGTAACTGGTCTACTGGTGAGGTAGAAATTGATGGAAGTGTAATTTACCACAAAACAGAATATAAGGAACGTCGTAATCATTATGCTTACTATTCTGTTAATGTGCCTGTACAGGGATATGACACCGATCGTGAAAGTTTTATAGGACTTTACAACGAATTTTCAAATCCTCAATGCGTCATGGCTGGTAAGCCTAACAATTCTCTCGCACACGGATGGTCACCTATAGCCTCACACTATATAGAAATAGAACTACAACCAGGAGAGAAGAAAGACTTAATTTTTATTCTTGGATATGTAGAAAATGCTCAAAACGAAAAGTTCACGTATGACGACATAGCTCGCAAGGCAAGTGGAGAACTTATATCTTCACAGGCTAGTGACGTAACACTTGTCAATAAAACAAAAGCTCACGAAACAATCAAGAAGTTCTCGACAGTAGAAGCCGTAGACAAGGCGTTTGATGAACTGAAAAAAATGTGGGATGAACTCCTTAACAAATATACCATCAAGAGTGGTGACGAGAGATTAGACCGCATGGTAAATATATGGAATCAATACCAATGTATGATTACATTTAATTTCTCACGTTCTGCATCATTCTTCGAAAGCGGAATAGGTCGAGGAATGGGATTCCGAGACTCTAACCAAGATCTTGTAGGATTTGTTCATCAGATTCCAAGCCGTGCTAGAGAAAGGATTATAGACATTGCTTCTACACAATTCCCGGACGGAGGATGTTACCATCAATATCAGCCACTTACAAAACGAGGGAATAATGATATTGGAGGCGGTTTCAACGATGACCCTATGTGGCTTATTTTTGGAACAGTAGCATATATTAAGGAAACTGGAGACTTCAGCATTCTTGACGAAATGGTTCCTTGGGATAATAAACCAGGCTCAGAAGTCACTCTTTTTGAACATTTGAAAATTTCATTCGACCATGTTGTAAAAAATCTTGGTCCACATATGTTGCCTTTAATTGGACGAGCAGACTGGAACGATTGTTTGAATCTTAACTGTTTCTCATGGGATCCTAATGAGAGTTTCCAGACCACAGAAAACAAGACTGAAGGAAGTAAAGCTGAGTCTCTTATGATTGCAGGACTATTCGTTGTATGCGGAAAACAATACGTAGAACTTTGTGAACAACTTGCAAAGGATAAAAAGTCAAAACTTTTTAGAGAAGAAGCACAACGAGCAGACCTGCACATAGAAAATATGATTAAAGCCGTGAAGAAAGATGGATGGGATGGAGAATGGTTCCTTCGCGCCTACGATTTCTTCGGCAACAAAATTGGTTCTAAGGAAAATGAGGAAGGCAAAATCTTCATAGAGAGTCAAGGATGGTGTACTATGGCTGGTATAGGACTTAATGAAGGATTTGTTGACAAAGCTCTCGACTCTGTTAAGAAATATATGGACTGCGAACACGGAATAGTTCTCAACTGGCCAGCATACACAACTTATCATGTGGAAATGGGAGAAATAAGTTCATACCCAGCAGGCTACAAAGAGAATGCAGGAATATTCTGCCATAATAATCCTTGGGTAATAATTGGAGAGACAGTTGCTGGACGAGGCAACGATGCATGGGAACACTATAAGAAGATTTGTCCAGCATGGATTAAAGATCAGACACTCCACAAGGTTGAGCCTTATGTATATTCACAAATGGTAGCCGGCAAAGATGCTGCAAAACCAGGCGAAGGCAAAAACTCATGGCTAACAGGTACTGCTGCATGGAACTGGTACGCCATCACACAGTTTATCCTCGGCATTAAGCCTACATACGAGGGACTAGAAATAGACCCTTGTATCTCTTCCGACATGAAATCTTATCATGTAAAGAGAATATTAAGAGGGGTAGAGTTTGATATTACTGTTGACAATCCTAACGGCGTCCAAAAGGGTGTAAAAAATATTATAGTTGATGGTAAGACTATTAACGGTAATGTAATAAAATGTGAACCAGGTAAACATATTGTACATGTTACAATGGGATAAAAAATAAACCTGTACCACACATAATCAAATATCACAAGACTTCAAAAATAATTAAACTTTATTTTTGAGGTCTTGCTTTAATCATACTTCACATCATTTATTATCATTATTTACTTTGTAAAATGACATAAACTATACAAATATTTTGCATTATGCAGATTTAATACCAAACTATGATAAAAAAGTATAATAAAGAATGAATAAAATGATGTATTTTTGCCATGTGAAAAAAATATCGTAACTAACAAGAAAAGTTACCTTAAACATAAAGTGATAAACATCTACTAACATTAACTTAAAACTAATTGAGTATGAAAAAAATTTTACTTTCTATTGCTGTATTATTGTCTGCTATGACTATGAATGCAGAAACTCTGAAGATTAATGGTACTTTCGGTTCTTGGGGCTCAGCTACATACGACGAAACTACAGGAGTAGTTACATGTCCTACATCAAATTGGGATGGATGGCAGTTTGATGTTCCATCCGAACAGAGTGATGGTTCAAATTACGATTACCTCGTCTTTGAACTCGAAGATGTTACTTTCGAATTTCATATAGTTTTGAAAGGATGGAATAATTCATTATCATATCAAACTCCGAACGTAACAGCTGGTACAACATTATACGCCATTGCACTTGACTCTGACGAACTTAAGGATAAATGTAACGAAATAGACCAAATACAAATGCAGTCTCATGGCACAGGAACTATGACCATCAAGAGCATATCTTATATGACTGAAGATGACTATCAGACCGCTAAAAATGCCGATGATAATAAAGAAAAGTCTATTGTTAAATACGAGAATTACACAGCAGAACTTGCAGAAGGCACAGAAATGGGTTGGAACAGTCCTGGTTGGATGGGCGACAGCAATCTTGATAATCTCTACAAGACAGTAGTCGTTGAAGTTGCTTCTTCAGATGGTCCATTCCAAGTATGTGTTCAAGGTTGGGATTCTGAGAAATCAGAAGGTCAAGCTATCGAATGTCATGTTGCAAAAGTTGAAGCAGGTTCTCCTGTTATTATTGCTGTTCCTGTAGCTGAAATCTACAAGTCTACAATTGGACAGATTGCCTTCCAAAACATGAACTTTGACCATTATGAATATGCAGAAGATAAAAGTACAATAAAATACTTTGCAAAAAATAGTATTTCTGTAACAAAAATTTACTTTACTTCAAACGAAGTTGCTTCTACATACACAGAAGCACCATCATATCCAGAACCAGATGCTATTGAATCTGTATGTGCAGAAAATATAAATACATCTGCTGCATATAATCTCAATGGACAGAAGGTGAACTCATCTTTTAAGGGCATTGTGGTTAAGAACGGCAAGAAATTTCTTAACAAGTAAATAACATAACATAATAATGCCCTCCTGCTTAGTTTTTTGAGCAGGAGGGCATTTACCCAAAGAAAAAACTTATAGAAATAACTCAAGTTTCGTAGGTACGACAAAACCAAACTTAATATGGAGAAGAAATGATAATTGACAATTAAATGTTGTTTGCAAAATTATTACAGCAACAAGATTCATCATTTAACATCATTTTTGTCATCTTATATATAAAAACAAATACTTTCGAGACTTAATTTACTAACCAATTTATATTCTAAATATCTACCGAAGATGAAAAAAATAGCTTTGCTTTTACTGGTACTCCTGACGAGTTGCCAACTCTTTGCTCAGACAAAGCTTGTCGGTACCGTTTTAGATGGTTCGATGGGTAACGAGCCTTTGCCCGGCGCAACAATAAGGGTGAAAGGAACAAGTACAGGAACAGTATCAGATATAGATGGTAAATTCGAAATTACCATTCCATCTGACGCATCACAAATAGTTGTGTCAAGTATTGGATTTGCCACACAAACTTTAAATATAAAAGGAAAATCGGTTATTAAAATCATATTAATCGAAGACTCAAAATTAATTGAAGATATTATCGTTGTAGGATATGGTACAATGAAAAAAAGTGATCTGTCTGGAGCCGTAGCATCAATCAAGGCAGATGAACTCATGAAAGGTGGATCGCTAGATATAGCCCACGGCCTACAAGGAAAAATCGCTGGTGTACAGATTCAACAAAGTGATGGAGCACCAGGTGGAGGTATGAGCATAGTAGTACGTGGAGCAAATTCTTTCTCCACATCTTCTCAACCGCTTTACATTATTGATGGTGTACCATTTGCTGCAGGAGAGGCTCCAAGCAATGGAGTAACAACCTCAGAACAAAGTTCTAACCCTCTAGCATCAATCAATCCTCATGACATAGAGAGCATTGAAATACTTAAAGACGCAAGCGCAACTGCCATATACGGTTCTCGTGGTGCTAACGGAGTAGTGCTCATCACAACAAAAAGAGGAAAATTAGGAAAGACAAAAGTTGAGGTCAACGCAACATTTGGTATTCAAAAGATAACAAAGAAGCTTGACATGCTTGACCCTAAAACATACGCTACATACATTAATGAACAAACAGAAAATGATATTTACTATAATGGAAGTACCGCTACAAATGTAGCTTATCCTGGTACATGGGGATATAAGTATAAGACAGACGGACATGCCGACTACACAACAGGTACTTATACTGGTACACCTGAGGATTACGTCAATCCTGGTTGGCATTATGATGAATATGGAAATGCTACCCTTTTGGAAACAGCAGACTGGCAAGACGAAATATTCCAAACCGCATCAACTCAGGACTATAACGTAAGTGTCAGCAGCGCAGGAGAAAAAGGATGGTATCTCTTCTCTGCAAACTACGCGGATCAAGAAGGTATAATCAAAAACTCAGGCTACGAAAGGTACACGATTCGTTCAAACATGGGATTTAAGATAAACAAATGGTTGGAGATGGGAACAAATACAAGTTTCACAAACTCAACAACCAACTTTGCAAACACTCTGAGCTACAACACAGGAGTTGTGCGTTCTGCATTACTTTTCCCTGTGACATATGGTCCAAACATGGATACTACGCAAGCTGATGATTTAAATTGGCTTGCTGCTAATCCTGCCGCTTATGTCAATTCAACAAAAGATGAACTTAAATCTATTAATTGGTTTAGCAGTTCATATTTGGAGGCAAAAATATTGCCAGAACTAAAATTTAGACAGAACATAGGTCTTTCATATAGCAGTTCTAACCGTGGCTCATACTATGACCGCCATACACAAGAAGGAAAAGTGCCAACTAGAGGTAAAGCAAGTAAAGGTAACAATGGTTATGAACATTTGACCTCAGAAAGTATACTCACCTTTGATAAGGTTTTCAATGATATTCATCACCTTAATGTCATGGGAGCCTTTACTGCAGAAAGAAGTACATGGCATAATTTTTCTCAGACTTTCTGGGATTTTAATAGTGATATCACAAAGGACAACAATACGGAATATGCACTTTATACAGGTACTCCAACAAGTGATAAGGGAAAGACTACAATGGCTTCATTCCTCGGTCGCATAAACTACACCTTCATGGACAAATATCTCTTAACGGCAAGTTTACGACGTGACGGTTCCTCAGTATTCACAGATAAAAACAAATGGGCTACATTCCCATCTGCAGCTATTGCATGGCGTGCATCAGAAGAAGACTTCGTCAAAAATCTTGAAGTATTTGACAATCTTAAAATACGTGCAAGCTACGGAGCAACAGGTAATCAAGGTATTGGAGCATACAGAACAATTCCTTTCGTCAACCCTGCAAATTATTCGTTCACTTCAAGTCTTTCTAGCGGATATGCTATGCCTACTTGGAGAGGACCTACAGATAATGATTTGAAATGGGAAACAACAAAGCAATGGAACATCGGTTTGGACTTTGCATTTCTTAATTCGAGACTTTCATTTACTGTAGATTATTATCATAAGAACACTTATGACTTACTTCAGAATGTTCAAATTCCTTCATCTACAGGTTTCACAAACAAATTGACAAATAGCGGAAATATTACTAATAATGGTCTTGAAATGACGGCCAGTTTCCTTGCAATAAACAACAAAGATTGGAAATGGAATATAAATGCAAATATTTCATTTAATAAGAACGAAATTAACGGTCTCTCAGGTGATCAATATGCCACAACTCTTTGGTATGGTGCAGACAATGTATTCATACAAAGAAACGGATGCCCTATGGGTGCCATATATGGATATATTGAAGATGGATTCTATGATAATACGGCTGAGGTAAGAGCTGATCCTATATACAAAAATTCTACAGAATCTGTAGTACAATCTATGGTAGGAGAAATAAAATATCGAGACATCAATAATGATGATAAGATTACGGAGGAAGACCGAACGATTATCGGAGATACTAATCCTGATTTTACATACGGATTTTCTACAGATTTATCATGGAAGGACTTTACACTTAGCATGCTTTTCCAAGGTTCTAAGGGTAATGATATCTTTAATGGAAACTTACAGGACATCACCCTTAGCAATATCGGTAATATTACCACAGATGCCTATAACTCACGTTGGACAGCAGACAATTACGAGAATGCTAAATGGCCAAAGGCTTCTGGTGGATATACCCGTACATACAGAATTTCGAACAGATATGTTGAAGATGCGTCATATTTCCGTTGCAAGAGCTTAAGCCTTTCATACAACTGGAAGGAGCCATTGCCTGGCATCGAGAAATTCAATATCGCTTTCTCTGTAACAAACCTATTTACAATTACAAACTATAGTTGGTATGACCCAGATGTCAACGCATTTGGTGATGATTCAAGCAGACGAGGTGTAGATATTTACTCTTATCCTCTCTCTCGTACTTATTCTTTAGGTTTCACATTATCATTCTAACCCTATTAATACTTTAGATTCATGAAATTACATAAATATATAATTGCCGCAGCTCTTGGAACAGCAGCTTTAACAGCTACTACTTCATGCAGCGACTTTCTAAAGGAATCACCAGAAAGCAATATCGGTCCAGAACAGGTTGGTGACTCTAAAGAGTCCGTCGACCTTTGGGTTACTGGTGTATATAGCAACTGGCTATACGACATGTTCTGCTGGAACAATTTTCCTATTGTTCTCGAACTAGACAACGACTACATCTCTGGACCAGATTGGCTCTTTGGATCTCTTGGAGCAGGTAATTTCAACGGAGATTCAAACATAGAAAAACTCTGGACAGGTCCTTATAACCTTATCAACGATGCTAACATAGCTATCCGATACATCAAGAAAATGGATAATGTAGACGAAGACTACAAAAATAATGCTGTTGGAGAATTACTCTTCCAAAAAGCTTTCTGCTATTACTTGATGGTCCGCGCTTTCGGTCCTATTCCTTACTACGAAACAGATGTAATGGACGGTGCCGCTTTCTATAAACCCCGCGAATCTGTAGAGACAATCTATGGACACATAACAGAAATGTTAGAAGAATCAGCTTCACTCATGTATTCTCGTGACGATGTCAATTATCAGACAGGACATGTTTCCGCAGGTTCTGCAGCAGGTCTCCTGGCAAAAGTGTACGCCACAATGGCCTCAGCCTCAATGCCTATGGGAACTAAGATGACAATCAGAACAGGAGAACCTTACGAGACAGCAACTAATCTTGAAGGCGATGAGATAAAAATTTGTAAAGTACCAACAGCACAAGTTTTCGAAAAAGATTCTGTTGCCGGATATATGAATATGGACTCAAAGGCATGCTATGAAAAAGCTGCTTACTGGGCAAAAAAAGTTATTGATGGAGATTATGGAATCTACGAGTTATCTAACTACGCAAACCTTTGGTCTAAAGATAATAGAGACGCAAGTGAATTTATGTGGGCTATTCGCTCGGCTAATGGAGAAGAGAAATACTGCACAGGAGTACATACATATTTCTCTGGTTATACAGAAACAGCTGCCAGTGAATATATAGTTAGCGGTGGATGGATAGGTAACACTAACAATTGGTATCAACTCTTTGACGAAGATGACTACCGTATTCAGCAAGGTGTACGTCATACTTGGCGATATTACTATCAAGAGAGCTATAACGGATGCTTCTTTTATCCACAATCATGGAAAGAAAAAGTTACCGGATATGATCTCTATGGTAATTATACAGGTAATCAAGAGGAACAATACGCAAAAACAGGCTATAGTTACCATTACAACACAAGTTACGAATGTCTTGCTTTCTCTACAAAATACGACGATGTAGAAAACAAAGCTACTCAATATGCCGATTCTAACTATCCATTCCTGCGTTATGCTGATGTTCTTTTAATATATGCAGAAGCCGAGAATGAATTAGGAAAACAAGATGAAGCTATGAGATATCTAAATCTTGTTAGAGAACGTAGTAATGCAAAACTTATGACCTCAGTAACAAGTCAGGAATCTTTACGTAGTTCTATCTTTGAAGAACGTGCGAAGGAATTTGCATGTGAAGGTGACCGACGTTGGGATCTTATACGATGGGGTGTCTATCTACAGGCTATGAATGCCATCGGAGGACGAGATGACTCAGACATATATAAAGAACGTACTAAGCGAAACCTATTATACCCTATCCCAACTTCTGAGATAAACGCAAATCCTTATATTACAACGAACAACTTCGGTTGGTAAAAAATGGACGTTATGAAACTTTATAAAATACACACATTGGGACTTGTCATCATGTCTGTTTCAGCTATAATTTCTTGTAGTGACGTTAAAGACCTAGATGCAGGATTAGAATATGCTGATAGATTTGACAATCACGGAGCCCCTGTTATTGAGGCCATTTACGATGTATATGATGAGGAAACACCTATTACATCTGGCACCCTCAACCAATATATTGTCGTTAAAGGTCAGAATTTGGCTCAGGCTAAAGAAATAAATATTAATGGACTGGAAGTAGACATAAAAAATAGAGTCTATGCAACTACCACAGCCTCATACATTCGTATACCAAGAGCCATTCCTGAAAACGAGACTGGAGTATTATCATATAAAACAGATCAGGGCACAACAGAAATTGCTTTCCCTGTATCGATACCAGAACTCGAACTTGAGGGACTTAAGAATGAATTTGCGATACAAGGATCTCGTGTACAATTATCCGGAGACTATTTCGATCTGTATAATTTTAACGATACAACAGAAACCTCACCAGTATCCATTTTGATTTACAATGAATCTGAAGGATATAGTGAAGAAGTCAAATTGGACTCTTGTACTGAGACCTACGCAAGCCTTACAATTCCGACAGACTGCCCGGACAATTCTTTAATTAAATTCTCATGGCAAGCTATGGGTGGAGGTGAAGCAACAAAAACAATACCTTACAGAATGTCCAACATGCTCATGCTTGGTAACTTCGATGGAGAACTAGGTTCATGGTCTGGCAATACAGATTACATTACCGATGGAACAAAGAGCGGTGACCCTGAGTCTTTAGGATACCAATATTGGAGATTCAACTGCACATTAGACAGTTGGGCATATTATGGTATTGGATGGTGGGTTCAGTGGAAACAGGAATGGGATGCTGTAACAGCAAATCCTTCCAATTACTATTTCAAATTTGAAGTATGCACATCCGCCACTACTCCGTTCTACGACTATGGTACAAATGGTACCGAAGGAGAAAAAAATGGAGGTTACAACTTTTCACTCAATGGTGGTGCAAACTATCAATGGGACCCTTGCTACACAGGTCTTACAAATACAAGTGGGAAATGGGTTACTGTAAGAATTCCACTCGAAGATGTTGTTGACCCAGAAAAAGGACTACCAAGCTTTGGTGGTGGAGGAAATCTCGCCTTCATCTGTCAACCTAACGGTTCTGATAGCTGGACTTTAGACCATAGTTTTGGACAATTCCGTATTGAACCAAAGAACTATTAAAACGGATTTAGTTATGAAAAAAATATCATTATATTCTATAATTCTTGCTGCATCACTTAGTGCAGTAGCATGTACCGATGACGACAACGATGTCGCTCCTGGATATGACAACAACTTTGGCACAGGCGATGTTCCGTCTATAGTGTCTATGTCCGTGGAAAACGAGGCCGTTGGCGTTGATACAATAGACTCTGTCATCGTAACGTATGATATGCCAATATATGTTCCAACTGTACATTCTGTAAAGGTAAACAACACCTATGCAGATTCTGTAAAGGTTCAAAACTCAAACGAACTAGTAATATACTTCAACACAGTCGGCAACACATCATACACAGTTACAATAAATAAACCAACAGTACACAACGGAAATTTTGCTTATGCTCCATCTTCGGCATTCTCGTTTAAGACAAAAATAATAAATACATTTGATGCTTCTGCATTCAATATTGATGAAAATCTTTGCAACCCTGATGCGACAGATGAAGCGAAAGCTCTATATTTCTATCTGCGTTCAATGTATGGTAAGCAAACGCTATCTGCCACAATGGCTAGTCCTGCATGGAACACCATAACTGCCGACACTCTGTATACCCTCACCGGTAAATACCCTGCTATACATAGTTTCGACTTTATACATCTACGCTGGAGTAGGCCTCTTAGCAATTCAAACTGGATTGACTATATGAATACTACTGTTGTGGAGAACTGGGTAAAAAATGGAGGTATTGTAGCTGCAGGATGGCATTGGAATGTTCCTAAGACAGAAGCAGACAAATATAACCTCAATAATTATGCCTTCTATTCATCAAGTGACATGACCTTCACTGCAAAACTCGCAGTCAGAACAACAAGTTGGATGAATACACAGATAAATGAAGATCTTGATGCCCTGTCACAAATCCTTCTTCAATTACAGGATAAAGGAATAGCACTTCTTTGGAGACCTCTTCACGAAGCATCAGGCTCAGACAATAACCAATGGTTCTGGTGGGGAACAAGTGGAGCTGTACAGTACAAAAAGTTATGGATATACATGTATAACTACCTGAAGGAAAAAGGTGTGAACAACCTAATATGGGTATGGACATCACAAGGAACAACAGCACCAAATGGCGATGATTCAAACTGGTATCCTGGAGATGAATATGTAGACATCATTTCACATGACAGCTATAAGATTGAGAACCACGAATCCATAAAGGAAGAATTTGATAAACTTAGAGAAATTACTAATGGAAAAAAAATGATTGCTCTAAGTGAATGTGGTCAAATTCCTGCCATTGACAATATGCTTTCAAATGGTGACGTATGGTCATGGTTCATGCCTTGGAATGGTGAATTCATGACAGAAAAATACAATTCTAAAGCTTTCTTCAATGAAATGATGAATAGCGAATGCGTAATAACACGTGATGAATTACCAACAGACCTAAAAGCCTATATGGAAGAAAATAAAAAATAAACGAACAAATAGTTGAAATTTGAGAGGGGGAGATGTACAGATAATGTGCTCTTCTCCTCTTGACAATATAAAAATGAGTATGAATGATACTTGAAAATACAAATCTACGTCATTATATAAATTTGGGAAAAACATAAAAAATATCATACATGATAATGGTTTCTTGTTTTAAAAATACAAAATATAACCATTGGATAAAAAAAGTCAAGTTACGATGATATAATAATACTACCTTTGCTCAAGTAAAAATGACATACACATACAATAAACTTAAATCCTACTGCCATATGAAAATGAAAATAATACTATTTACTGCAACATTAATTCTAAATTTTACACTATTAGTTTGCAATTCATACGCAGCCAAGACACCTGCAGAAAAACTTATCGAAAGATTACACAAACTGCAGAAGAAAGGGTATATGTATGGACATCAAGATGATCCATTTTATGGAATAACTTGGGATTGGGATGCAAATAGAAGCGACACCTATGAACTAGTTGGTGATTACCCTGCTGTTATGGGATTTGACCTCGGAGGAATAGAAGTCGGAGATTCAAAAAACCTTGATAGTGTTCCGTTCACAAGAATACGAGAAACAATTATCAAACATCATAGTAATGGAGGAATAATAACTATCTCATGGCATCCTAGGAATCCACTACTTGGTACTACTGCATGGATTGAAAAAGATACAGTGGCATACAAACAGGCTATTAGTGCTTTAAAACAAATGAGACAAGACACTATAGCAAAGAAGGTTATTAATCCTCAAAAGACTGTTGCGTCAATCCTACCAGGAGGAAGTCAGCACGCTAAATTCAGAACATGGATGAGTAGAATAACCGATTTTCTTAAGACTCTAAAAACAGATAAGGGACAGCCTATCCCTGTAATACTACGCCCTTGGCATGAAAATAATGGCTCATGGTTCTGGTGGGGACAGAATAATTGTACCGACGAGGAATTTCATGGACTATGGAACATGCTACAAGATTACGTAAATAAAGAGCTACCAACAAGCATTGTATGGAGCTACTCTCCAAACCTCGATGGATATTGGAACGAACAGCGTTTTTTGAAACGTTACCCAGGAGATAATCGCGTATCTCTTATCGGAGAAGACGCATACCAATGGGGAAAGGAGGAGGATTTCAAAAAACAGCTTACCGCTGACCTTGAATTTCTAACAAAATTCTCTAATGAACACGGAAAACTATTGGCCTTGACTGAATGTGGATATCAAAACTCACCAGATTCCACATGGTGGACAAGAGTGTTCAAAACAACAATAGAAAAATACCCTGTCTGCTATTTTTTGCCTTGGCGCAACTATTCTAAAGACCATTTCGGAGCAAGTAAAGATGCAAAGACTGCCAATGATTTCAAACTTTGGTATGCAGAAAAGAAATTCTTGTTCCTTAAAGACATAAAGAAAATAAAATAATAAACAAATAGCCAAACATACAGTCATAATTAAAATGAATAAATACGAAGAAAAAATAAAAGCCGTTCGTGCTCGTCACGAAGCTCTCCTAACTCGTAAGAATGTGCCCGTAGAAGGAGGTAATGGAATATATACAAAATATCAATTCCCTATTATAACAGCTGAGCATACTCCACTGGAATGGCGATACGACTTTGACGAAAAAAGCAATCCCCATTTCATGCAAAGAATAATGATGAATGCAACTCTCAATAGTGGTGCTATCAAATGGAACAATAAATATGTCCTTGTAGTCCGCACAGAAGGAGCAGACAGAAAGAGTTTCTTTGCCGTTGCAGAATCACCTAATGGAATAGATAATTTCCGTTTTTGGGATGAACCAATCACAATGCCTGAGGATGAGATACCTGGGACAAATGTATATGATATGCGACTCACAAAACACGAAGATGGATGGATATATGGTCTTTTCTGTGTTGAACGCCACGATGATTCTCTACCTAATGACCTTAGCGCCGCTACTGCAACATGCGGTATAGCACG
>JAILIJ010000083.1 GCA_024695315.1 Bacteroidaceae bacterium | reverse complement strand
TAATCCTTGGGTATATACATAAAGATAGCCTATGATTTCTAATCATTATAATGATTCTAAGTTTTTTTATACGATAAAAACTTGTTCTAAAATTTTTCATCAAAGGAAATTTTTCTTTTATTCTACATTATTTTAAATACGATTTATGTGGCGCATATTTGTGAAAATGTGTAAAATGCCAAAGATGAACATGAATTTATTATCTGACCTGTGTAGGACGGGTATAATTTCATTTCATGTGTCAAAATGGAGACATATAAATTCTCTTATTGCGAAAGTAAATTAGGGAAAATTATTAGAAGTGTTTTCCATATGTATTGATATTGAATGATAATCATTATTACACTTAGTTTTATATAGCAAAAGTATCAATACATAAGACAGAAGGCCGGTTGAGATTTTATATCTTTACCGACCTTTTTCATTTTTCGTTGTATAAATATGGACGGTTTTGAGGTCGAGCGGTTGTGTGGTAGGACGTAAGTATTTTTTTGCGAACAAATTCATTAGCCTATTTAACTTCTATATTTCCCTTTTTTATTTCTCTTTGTATCAAGGTGCCCAATTGTTGACGAATTTTTCTCAAAAATGATATATTGAGTCGTAAATGATTGCATAATGAAATTATATGACATGTTAATTGCATATAAATTTATGTATAATTATGGTATTATTCAGATGTGTGAATAAAAAGATACGTATTTGTTTAACACTATAAACAGCAGTAAAATAGGAATCATATAATTGTTGTATTATTGTTTGTTATTGTTAATTGTCCACGAAATTAACATTAGATTCTACTGGTTAAAATTTCACAATAAATTCACGAATCTTACATGTGATCTTTTTGTTTATTAAAAGTCTTAAAATGTTCCATAATTTACAAAGAACGATACATATTTGTTGTATGGATTTTATCTCATTTTTATGTTCCCATGTTAATATACCATTTTTTAGAGTCATCATTTTTCTTCTGTTATTTCCGAAAAAGAACAAATTAATAAGCAAATCCATGTCTCATTTTTCACTTTAGATTCATTTTAAGACAAATTTTACCCTTTGTGCCGTTAAATTGAAAGAAATTTTCTTCAAAATGACATTTTTTGATTCTGTAAATATCTAATTTTGCATTGTCGAAAAGAAAAAGACAGGTTAACGACAGGTGATATGTTCACATATATATAAATCGTTCTTCCTTTATAGAAAAAATCAACTTTTAACAAAAACCATTATGAAAGCTATATTTTATTTTGTATTATTCTATGCCTCTATATTTTTGCTTTCGATGATTCCGGAGCAACAGATGGCAAATGAAGGCCAAGTTGAGGATTTTGAGAATGTCAACATGACATCAGATACAAAGACTTCTTACAATGCTATTGTTACTGATTCGACCATGAGTCTAAAAGGTAAACTTTAGTATAGATAATATATAAAATAGTTTATTCTTGTTCATCATATTTTTTTTGATTCCCGTCCTATATTTTATTTATAGCGATAAGTAGAAGAGGGACACAACTAAAACTTAATAAAATGAATTCATCCGACCTGAAAATTTAACTTGTAATTAATGTCATCCTCTCCCTATGGCATAAGTCTATATTTATAGGCTCTCTCTAAGAAAAAAATAGTAAATTTCATCCTTCCTTGTATGTTCATTCCTGATATATATAGTGAATAATTTAGCAAAATGTTAGTTAGCGGATGCACTGCTCTGGATAGAGCGGTGCATTCTTTTTTTAGAATATGCTATTTTTGATGTTATATTGTAGGATTGGTGGGGAAACGAAAATTTAGAAAATTAAAAGAACCTTTTTTTGTGTGGGCAGTCATTTATTTTTACTGTCATATGTTTTTACATTTATAATGTTGTATGGATTTCGCGAACAAATCATAATTCTTAATTTTTTCGAACACAGAAAACTCGTAAGTAACTTAAATGGTGTTTTTGCTGAACTTGCGAAACGTGAGTGACGTTTTCTTGTACTTTTTACTTACAGACTTATATAAAATAAGAAGTATCGTTCGTGATAATTATCAACATTTTCCTTTTATATGTTTTATTCGTTATCAACGAGTATAATCTTTGGATAAATATTATTATCTTTGCAATACAGAAAACGAAGTTTTTCAAGTTACTGAAACCAAAGACAGGTCGTTGTGAAACGATGTGTCTTTTATTTTTTAAAATCTTATTCCCAAAGCTATATATTCACTATTTGCATTTTTGTTAATAGAGTAATGTGAATGGTTCCATAGCATTTTGATGTAGATATGGCATTTTTTATCGATTTTGTACCCTGTTTCAAGTGCAAGTAGGCAATGCAGTCTGTTATGGTTAAAATAATCCCTTTCAGATTTTGTTGTCATTGCCCATTCATATATTATTTTACTTTGTGTAGCCATATACCAATTTCCAAAGAACCAGTCGCCGAGAAGATTCAAGTTAGTGTGGAAGTCTGAAGATTCAGATTTTGTAGATGGAGTTTGGTACGTTTCCTTAATGCTTTTGATTCCTATTCCTACATTCACTCCGAGAAGTCGATTATTATTACGTTTTTGCCACATACCAGTAATGTCCTCGGATGCAATTTCAAGTCTATATTGTTCGAGGGTTCCAATTTGTGGGAAAATGTTATTTGCTGCAGTGCCAAAAATGTTTTCATTTCCTTTTCTAACCAAATATTTTTGGTTGAGTTTTATGCCCCAATCCCTACCGATCCATCCAAGTTGTATGAGTTCATTATTGTTTTTTGTTTTTGTCAGCGGTAGACTATTCAAATCAGACATGATTTTTTTTATTTGCATAAAATCATAGTCCAAAGAAGCAAAGTATCCCTTTTTATCTTTTTGCGAGAGAGTGAACTGTGTGCCGTATCCCCATCCTTGATAATAAGTGTTGGTATATTCTCCTTGAAAACGGTAGTAATCATGTCCTAATCCTGTTAGGTGAAAAATTGTTGGAACGCTGGTCTCATTATATAGTTCAATATTATTTGTTTGCTTATATCTGCGTCCCGAAATAGCAATGCCAGGTGCGACATTACTGTTAATGTCCAAAGATGCTCCTAATTTTATTTTCAGATCTCCGCTCATATTAGCAGGTCTAGGGTCCACGGTTCTATATTCCATTGTAGCCTTATATTCTCCTTCAGCTCCAATTTGAAGTTTGCCTGTTTTGTGTGCGAAGCCTCCCAAGAAATGATATTTCTCTTGATTGATATTTCCCCCGACAGTATCAGACATTATATAAGGGTATAAAGTTTGCCAGTCACTGGTTTCTGAGTTTTGCTGATTTTTTATCAGTCCATTGGTATAATTTGCTATTCCCCAGAGCGTATATTTTCCCTTGATTATATAAGCATCAATATTAGCCGCAAGTTTATTATGCCCGTCACCATTTTCTGGCAGTATAGCCTCTGTTTCTTGTCTACCGTCATATCCTATAGTTAATTTGTTTAGACTCGTTTCATACCGGTCTAATTGTAACGCAGGATTTTTGTATATTTCAGAAGCAAAGTTTTTTGTCATGTCATGGTGCAAATCCAAAGTCTGTGCATGAATTGAGGAGACAGCAGATACCAAAAAGAGTGATATGTATACTTTAGATGTCATTCTTTTGAAATTTGTGTACTATAAAAAGTATTTACTTAATTTTCACTTTTTGGAACTATTCCATCGTATGTAAGCGTTGTTGCTGGTGTACCTTGTACATCTATTGCAGCCTTTTGTTCTTCTATTATAGAAGGAACACATTCGGTATTAAAATCATTAGTAGAGTTATTAGTGTCCTGTAGATGCATAGTGCCATCTTCGTTGAGGTAAAGCATCTTTCTTCTGATAGACTTGAAATAACGTGTCTCGTCGTGATCCTTTGTTCCGCAATGTGTCCATCCTGCATCTACGGAAGGCGGTAAGATGTTCCATGTGCGTTCAGACTCTACGGAGCAGTTTACACCATCTACAATCCAGGAGTTTGGCAGTTTATAAGCCGATTGTGACATATAGAAAGTACCGGCAGTTAGGTACATGACATATTCGTATGTGTACCAATAGTCTTTTAGATACGTATCCTTATCGACTGGAATTCTGGCGAGAGCATAAGATGTGAATCCTCTATTATGTAGGATATAAATAGAATTAGTATAGCAATACCATTTATCCATATTAGGAATATCTGGATTGTCTATATCTAGTACGCTTGCTACTTTTGATTCGTCGTACCATTCAAAGTCAGCGTTTGACAGGTCGAAAGCATTGCTATTTGCATCTCTGTGGTCGATGGCATTATCACAGATTAAAAGCGAATGTCCCGGCATTACGGGGTGGTCGTATCCCGTTCCTGGTATGACGTAAATGCTCCAAATCGTCATGGTGTCCTCTCTAATGTCGGGTGTATAATCAAAGAATTGTGTGCTCTTGAATTTTGATTCACAGAAAGCCAATCCGTCGGCATATAGTACATGATCTGTATTATTGAAAATCTTGAAATAGCTTGTTCCATAATATTGTGATCCTGACGGTCTAAGTGTTCCAGAAAAGAATATCTCTTCAAAGATAAAATCATCCTTATCGAAAACTATATAAGCAGGAATTTCGAGTTTGACCTTACCTCCTGTAACCTTTAGTCCCTGAGCGCTACCTGTGAGTGTAGTCTCCACTTCCTGTTCTTCCTTGTCGTCATTTTTTACGATATATTTCACTTTCGCCGAGTACTCACAGTCATAGAGTCCATCCAGTAGTTTTATATTGTCTGTAGAATTAAAAGACTCACATACGCCAGTACTCAGGTTCTTGAACGTTATTGTTTCATCATTTTTTGAGATAATGTCATAGTCATCAGAAACTATCACATCAATTTCCGTATCTGTATATGTTACGGCTTCATTATCAGAGCAAGCTATCAATATACTTGCGAGAAAGAGGATGTATATTTTTTTTATCATAGACATGAGAAATTTATAGTTTTATATTTGCTTCTACGCCGAAATAAGGTTTAACATTTCGGCGTATTATATTGCCGTTAGACTTGTAATCTGGAAGGTAATCCAGGATTTTATTTGCGAAGAAAGATAGGTTCATATTTTTGCCTATCGTCTTAGTAGCCTTCAGATTCACGGTCATAGACATAGGCACGTTGAAAGGCTTGAAAGAATCCTCGCTGTACGACTTTATCAGTTGTTGAAGATATACATCTTCGGTATCCTGTTCTGTGTATTCGTGTAATTGTCCGTCTTGGGCGGAGAGATACATTATAGGAGTGCCATTCTTTTTAATTGTCTGTGTCTTTACGAGCCACATACATTGTACTGAAGTGGTAAAAATGAATCCCCATTGTGGGATTTGAGTATCGAAGGTGACATTAGAATTCAGTCTTTGATTTCGTCGTCCGTCAATCCAGTCGTATAACCCGATATATTTCTGAGCGATAACAGTATTGTTTATGACGGAAGATACAGATTCGAACTGAGCTTCTGAATTAGTATATTCCGTTAGGAACCATGCCCCGCTCACATTTATCCTTGTGCATAAGGGACGTATTCTTGCGGAGTTGAAAGTTAGTTCCACGCCCTTTTTCATTATTCTTGTACCATTGCCAGCTTTAGTATATCCGTCAAGTACCGTATTTGACGTGTAATTAAGAGGTACGTTACCGTTGCTGATATCGTTCCAAGCAATTGTTCCGTAGGTTTCTGGCGAATAAGCCGATGCGTCGAAATATCTGTATGAATAGACATTATAGGTCGCCGAATATCTAAAACCGTCGGTCATATTCTCGTGGAAAAATCCCAATGACAAACTATTGTCCTTCCAGTCAAAGTCGAGTCGTAGGTCCAGTTTCTTATTGCGTGCAGGTTTGATATTATAGTTTGTAGGGTCCTGTATGAAACTTGTTACTACAAATCTTGAATCCGTCGTAGGATTATTAAGGTCGTAGTATGTCAGCGAGAGGAAATTAGAATAATAGGGGTCTGGGTACAGATATTGCATAGTAGGCATTTTTGATGTCATTCCGTATCCAGCAGTAAGAGTCGTTTTCACGTTTTCATCTCCGAGTATGAAATGTGGAATATGTATTGATGTAGACACTCGTGGGTCCGTATATATT
>JAILIJ010000043.1 GCA_024695315.1 Bacteroidaceae bacterium | reverse complement strand
TCGAACTCATCGTTGACGACTCACTGTGGCCATTGCCAAAATATCGCGAACTGCTGTTCATACGATAAGTATAACAGTTTTTATTTTAATTTCAACTTTTTCTTCCCTCTTTCCTGCACGTCAGGAAGAGGGGAGTTTTTTTCTAGCACTACATGATAAAAACTACACATTTACCGGATGAACCATAAAAACTACGCATTTACCGGATGAACCATATAATTATTCAGATTAAGGCAGAGCAGCAGAACGTATCATTTGAAAGGAAAGTAGTGGAGCAGGCCATTTTGTCAGCTCCTTTTTTGATAGTAAAAGTTTATAATCGGTATTAATGTGATGTTCTGAATTGGCAATAACAACCCCAAAAATGTTCTTTTTTTCTTTTTGTTTGTTTTGTAACATTTTTTAAACAAAAAGATTACCAAAATATCATTTTTTTTCACGAAATTTGCAAATTGGATATTGATAAAATAAATTTTTCGTGTTATAAGAGCGCATTTTAAAACTTTATGGCAACAACACAACTTAAACCTTATACTACCAAAGGCGCTCTGCGTATTGATGGCAGTGATGATGTAGTGGTGATAGATAATGTTACCACAATGCCCGAGGAGGAGGTTTATATAGACAAACACAGACTGATTCTGGTATGTACGGCGGGTACTGCAGAATTTGATTATGACGGCATGAGGATTCATCTGAAAAAGAATGATGTCTTCCTTTTTGTATTGCGCAATAGCGTCTCGAATAATTTCCGGGCGTCTGATGACTTTAGCTGCCGCCAGATATGGATTACGGCAACTGAGACTTTTGGCGTTGATGCGTACGGCAGCACGAGTTTGCTGGACTTTATTTACCTGAGGCAGCATCCTAAAGTGTTCTTTACCAACAATGATATCGTAATCTTCAATAAATACTTCGACCTGCTGAAATCACGCATGCAGGATAATTCTCCATTGATGTATCAGAATATTGTGGGTTCTATAATATCCGCAATGATATATGAGATGCTTTCTGTCATACGCCGTAACAGAAGTGATATGGAGGTTGAATACGGCTTTGAGATGTCTTCGCGAAATATGCATGCTATAACGCTTACCGACCATTTCATACAGATGTTAGAACACTGTGACGGGCGCATACGTAAGGTGGAGGACTTTTCGAACCAACTGAATGTGACTCCGAAATATCTGTCGAATACTCTGAAGATAACAATAGACCGACGACCGAGCGAACTGATACAGTTCTACACCATAAAGGCTATAGAACGACGCCTCAGATATACGGATATGACGATGAACGAGATTGCTGAAGATCTTAACTTCCCTAATGCTTCGTTTTTCGGAAAGTATTTCAAAGAGCATACGGGAATGACACCGTTGGAATTTCATAAGAAAAACCACGGAGGACATTTGTTTAAATCATCACGTAAAAGATAATTTCTCACCCTATATAAATAAAAGTATAAATATTAACAGCAAAAATATATAATTTCGATGAGTAAGATTAAAACTATTGGCGTACTCACCTCAGGAGGTGACGCCCCAGGTATGAACGCTGCCATTCGAGCCGTAACACGTTCTGGCATCTATAACGGTTTTGCAATAAAGGGTATCTATCGCGGCTATGACGGCCTTATCAACGACGAGGTAAAAACCTTTACTACTGAAGATGTCTCTGGCATCATCAATCGTGGCGGTACTATTCTGAGAACAGCACGCTCTATGGAATTTATGACAAAAGAGGGTATGGAGAAAGCTTATGAAACATGTAAGAAAGAGAAGATTGACGCCCTCGTCGTCATCGGCGGTAACGGCTCACTGACAGGAGCTCGCAATTTTGCTAATGAGTTTAACTTCCCAGTAGTGGGGCTGCCAGGCACTATCGATAACGACCTTTACGGCACCGATGCCACTATAGGCTACGATACAACGATGAATACCATTATGGAATGTGTGGACCGTATTCGTGATACGGCCAATTCACACGAACGCATATTCTTTGTTGAGGTTATGGGCCGTGATGCTGGTTTCCTGGCACAGAACTGTGCTATCGCCAGCGGTGCTGAAGCTGCTATAGTACCTGAGGAGACTACTGATGTTGACCAGCTGGCATGCTTCATGCAACGTGGCATACGTAAATCTAAGAAGTCATGCATCGTAATCGTTTCAGAGAGTCCTAAATGCGGTGCTATGTACTATGCAGAACGTGTAAAGAAAGAATTTCCTGGCTTTGACGTTCGCGTTTCCATTCTCGGACACTTGCAGCGCGGCGGTAGTCCTTCGGCTTATGACCGTATCTTGGCAAGCTGTCTGGGTGCTGCTGCTATCGAAGCTCTTATGCAGGGGCAGCGTAATGTGATGATGGGCTATCGTAATGGGGATGCCGTGTACGTTCCTTTCGACGAGTGCATACGCACAGACAAACCATTCGACAAACGACTCATAACAGTGCTTGACGAACTGAGCATTTAACCTTAAAGGGGTTCCAGGTTCCAAGTTCCAAGTTCCAGGTTCCAGGTTCCGGGGGCTATGTTGTGGGTGCGACGTCGTGCGTCGCATAAACTCAGCTCTCAGCACTTAATGAAATCCCTTAAACTTCTTGAATTTTTCTGAGCACAAAAGGCTGAATTTCAGCCTTTTGTATTTTTGTTTTGACAGAATTTTCCAAATTTCATCAAAAATAGCTCCCCAAATAGACCCAAATTGTACTTTTTTGACTCTCTCGGGGTTTTCATGCTTGATTTCCATCAACGAAAAGTTGCAAAAATGAATTTTTTTGAAAGTTTTTTGCGAAAAAATTTGGATGATACGTGAAAAAATCATACCTTTGCATCCGCTTTCGCTCAAAAACGCGATCAAGCACCAGCGATATTTGAT
>JAILIJ010000030.1 GCA_024695315.1 Bacteroidaceae bacterium | reverse complement strand
TAGCATGAGCATTATTTTAACTTTCATCTTATTTTTTTGTTTGCAAAAATACACCTTTGGCAAATATGGAAAAATAAGAAGGATGGTGAAGCTGGAATAATCGCCCCTGAATAGTATTATAACTAGTTTGAATTTATAATAGCAATATGTTACTTTATGATCCTTCGAGAATCCTTCGTTTTACCTTCGTATTAGGTTCGTAATTCTTTCGTAAGTTGTGTGGCGGCAAAAAGTAAGTGATGATAGAAAGGATGGGAATCAAAAAGAAAGGGAGATAGGGCGTTTTTCTTACTTTTTGGGAAAAGGAGTGAAGACTGTCAGGTGTTGTCTCAAATTACAGAATAGAAATGTCGTTAATCAAAAGAATATTGAAATTATAAATGGATTGTTTGGGATATTCAATAAACTTTTTTAAGTTTGTGAGAAATTTGAGTCTTTTGTTTTGGTGGGGTGGTGTTGGGAAAGTAGATGTATGTTTTTTTACTTTTTATTACTCCTCAATAACTTATCTTTTACTTTTAACAAGTGAGACTTGGCTGAACTTACAAAACTTTAGTAAAATAATAAATATCTATGAGAAATTTGAAAACTATGATGTTGGTTGCTTTGGGTGTTACCTCGCTATGTGCTAATGCTCAGGGGAGTAAAAATACAGAATCCTTTATTGATGCTCAGCGGGTGCAGATACAAGCTGGGGAGAAAACCCTTGACAGCCAGTGGAAGGGGGCCAAGGTGGCATTTCTGGGTGATTCGATGACGGATAAGAAACGTATTGGTACGACCTGCGTGTATTGGGAGTATCTTATGGAGTTGATGGGCATAGAACCATTTGTGTATGGCATAAATGGCAACCAGTGGGATGGCATATATAAGCAGGCAAACAAATTGAAGCAGGAGCATCCTGACGATATAGATGCAATTATAATTTTTGCCGGAACTAACGATTATAATGCGGGTTTGCCAATTGGAGAGTTTTGGAAATATGATGTTGCCGAGGCAAATAAGAATGGCAAGATGTGCAGTTTGCGCCATCGTTCTCCTTTGGTAAACGATTCGACGTTTTGTGGACGTATCAATAAGGTTATGGATTACTTAAAGCATAATTTTCCTAAGCAACAGATTATTCTTTGTACCCCAATTCATCGGGCTTTTGCGCGGTTTAACGAGAAGAATGTTCAGCCAGATGAGAACTACGCAAATCAGCAGGGGCTGTTTCTTGAATCCTATGTTGAGGCTTTGAAGGCAGCATCTTCTATGTGGTCTGTGCCTTTGATTGATTTGCATTCATTATGTGGTTTGTACCCGTTATTTGATGAACAGACAATATATTTCCACAAGCAGGATACGGATCGTTTGCATCCAAATGCCGTGGGCGATTATCGTATTGCCAAGACTTTGCAATTTCAGTTGTTGGCTTTGCCATCTATGAAGGGACAATAAGGGACAATAAGGGACAATTCAAGTGACTCAAGTTTCGTAAGTTTGGCAGGTTGGGTAAAATTTTCACTTGTAGGAATTAAAAAGTAGTTATATAGGATTTTAGAATTAAGAGTTAAGATTTTGTTTGCGGAACTGTTCTCGCGGAACATTTTTCGCCTCAACAGTCGTCTTTTTTAATTCATTTTAACTACTTTCTAACTACTTCCGAAAAATAAATTTTGTGATTTAACATCTTATTTCGTATCTTTGTAACTACAAATCAAGTACCGTTGGATATGGAACATCTAAAGAACTTGACGATTGGTATACGATGAGGCTGTCAAAGATAAATACGTTCTATTACGGTTATAATTTCATGAGGCTCAGTAGGCATGTATAGGCCATTTAGTTTTTTGATTTCTCTTGATTCTATGGAATATAAGAGAGTGCCAAAGAAAGCGATACATAATGGAGTAATGAAAACATGACTACACTAAAATTTGATTATAAAAAATATATTATATAATTATGAGGAAAATATTATTTTTGGCTTTTGTAATGCTTGGCGTTACTATGGAGTTGCTTGCTGGTGGAATGAAATCAGTAAGGGGAATACAGGCTACTGCGCCAGTGCAGAAGGTTCTTGTTGCATATTTTAGTGCCACAGGAAGCACAAAGGATGTTGCTACAGATTTGGCAAAGCTGACAAGTGCTACTCTTTATGAGATTAAACCTACGAAAAAGTACACGTTGGCTGATCTTGATTGGCAAGACGAAAAGTCACGTTCTTCGGTAGAAATGAAAAACAAGAAGAGTCGTCCAGAGATTGTTAAAGATCTAAAGGGATTAGAATCTTATGGCGTTGTATATATTGGTTTTCCAATATGGTGGTATACAGCTCCTACAATAATCAATACTTTCCTTGAGAGTTACAATTTTAAAGGAAAAACAGTTGTGCTTTTTGCCACTTCTGGTGGCAGCACTCCTGATAAGGCTTTGAAGGATCTGAAAGCATCTTATCCTGATATAAACTTTAAGGGGGCAAAATTGATAAATAAGTTTGATGAGAAAGTTGTGAAAACTTGGGTTAACACTTGTAAGTAAGTCCTATTTTTTTCAATATTTTGGATTATATATAGTAGGCGACATGGTGTATGCACTTTATATCATCTTTTTATATACTAAATTCTATGAATAAAATTGGAAAAATAATATTTGTAGCCTTATCATTTGTTGCTCTTAACTCTAAAGCTCAAGAGTACAAACTTGTGTGGGCAGACGAGTTTAATGGTACAGGTGGGTTGAACGAGAAGTACTGGAATTTTGAAGAAGGTTTCTGTCGTAATCATGAGGACCAATGGTATCAAAAGGAAAATGCTTTTCAGGAGGATGGCCTTCTTGTAATAGAATGTCGTAAGGAGCAGACTCCTCGTAAGAATCCATGGTATGAGGAGGGTAGTAATGTTTGGAGTAAGTCACGTAAGGAGATAAAATATACATCTTCATGTGTCACTACTCAAGGTAAATTCGATTTCCTTTATGGTCGTATGGAAGTTCGTGCGCGCATACCTGTTGGGTATGGTTCTTGGCCTGCAATTTGGACTCTTGGAAGTTGGGCGGAATGGCCTTCATGTGGCGAGATTGACATAATGGAGTTTTACAGAATAAATGGTGAAGCGCATATCTTGGCTAATGCGGCATGGGGAAATGATAAGCATTGGAGTGCTGAGTGGAATTCAAAGAAGACACCTTTTCAGCACTTTTTAGATAAGGATCCATTTTGGGCAAGCCAATTTCATATATGGAGGATGGATTGGGATAAGGATTATATCCGCATATATTTGGACGATGAGTTGTTAAATGAAATATCTCAGTCTCAAACAATCAACGGCAGTTTGGGTAAGCATGAGAGTCCTTTTAGGCATCCGCAGTATATCCTACTTAATTTGGCTCTCGGTGGGGATAATGGTGGAAAGATAGACGATTCTTCATTACCTATGCGCTATGAGATAGATTATGTCCGAGTTTGGCAGAAGAAATAAATAGGTATGATATGGTTTTGCGTGTCTTTTTTTATATCTGACATGTGGGAAATATAATGGAGGAACATCAATCCGTGGATTGTTGTTCCTCCTAATTACTTCAAAGTAAGATTTATACAAAACGTATAACTTTATGATTGGAAGTTCTATATTAGAGAACCATAGCCTTCCATGCTTTGATACGTTCTTCAGTCTTGAAGTCCTCATTTACCTCATCGAGAGCGAGTCCAACGAACTTGCCGTCTTTAACAGCAGAAGAGTCGTCGAAAGTGTATCCGTCTGTACTTACTCCAGTACCTACGAATGTTGCTCCAGTGCCCTGTAGGTCGTCATAAAGAGTACCCATGGCGTTGCAGAATGTGTCGCTATAGCTTGCGCTATCTCCACAAGAGAAAAGTGCCACTTTCTTGCCGCTGAGATCCATACCCTTGAGAGTCTCAAGTCCGTCGAACCAATCGTCCTGAAGATCACCACATCCCCAAGTAGAAGAGCCGAGGATAAGTAAGTCATATTGTGCAACAAGATCAGCATTCAAATCTGTAACGTTGTGAACATCTGCGCTGTCCACACCAAATTCTGCTGCAATTTTGCCTGCCAAATCCTCACATGTTCCTGTTGTAGAACCAAAGATTATACCTGTTTTCATTTTTGTTGAAAGTATTTATATTTGTTTAACAATCACTCATTTTTAAATTTTGACAACTTCGTTTCACAACGAAGTTGCCAGCTATGGTTTATTCTAAAGAAGCAATCAGCAGGATTGTCTCCAGCTGATTGTTTTCTGCTTTATAGGAAAAAACATTAATTATTCTTACTTGATTTTCTTGTAGCCATACTTAGCTACGCTGCCAAGTTCCTCTTCGATACGGATGAGCTGGTTGTACTTAGCCATACGGTCTGTACGAGAAAGAGAACCTGTCTTGATCTGACCAGAATTGGTAGCCACAGCGATGTCGGCAATAGTAGTGTCTTCTGTTTCACCAGAACGGTGAGAAGTCACTGTAGTATAGCCGTGGCGGTGTGCCATCTCGATAGCATCGAGAGTCTCGCTGAGGGAACCAATTTGATTTACCTTAATGAGAATAGAGTTAGCAGCGCCCATAGCGATACCCTTCTCGAGGAACTTGACATTTGTTACGAAGAGATCATCACCTACGAGCTGGCACTTTTTGCCAACGCGCTCTGTAAGGATAACCCAGTTGTCCCAGTCGTTCTCATCGAGACCGTCCTCGATAGAATCAATAGGATAAGTATCGATGAGGTGCTCAAGGAAGTCTATCTGTTCAGCAGCAGAGAGCTTCTTACCGTTTGGATCCTTCTGCTTTCCATTCTTAAGTTGCTTATAGTCGTAGAAGTATTTACCGTTCTCAACAACTGCAAATTCTGATGCTGCGCAGTCCATAGCAATCTTAACATCCTTGCCTGGTACATATCCAGCCTTTTCTATAGCCTTAACGATGATAGAAAGTGCGTCTTCAATACCGTCAAGAGCAGGTGCGAAACCACCTTCGTCTCCAACAGCTGTAGAGAGGCCGCGTTCCTTGAGAAGTTTTGCTAGATTATGGAATACTTCTGCTCCGATACGTACAGCTTCCTTGATACATGAAGCGCCTACTGGACGAATCATGAACTCCTGGAATGCGATTGGAGCGTCAGAGTGAGCACCACCGTTGATGATATTCATCATTGGAACTGGAAGAGTATATGCGTTAGCACCACCGATGTAGCGGTAGAGTGGAATATTAAGAGCCTTAGCTGCAGCCTGAGCTACTGCGAGACTTACTCCAAGGATAGCGTTTGCACCGAGTTTGCTCTTTGTTGGTGTACCATCAAGAGCGAGCATCTTCTGGTCGATAGCACGCTGTCCGAACACATCATCACCGATGAGTGCAGGAGCGATAGTCTTATTGATGTTTTCTACAGCCTTGAGTGTACCTTTGCCAAGGTAGCGGTTCTTATCACCATCGCGAAGCTCGAGAGCCTCATTTTCACCTGTACTTGCACCTGATGGTACAGCTGCGCGACCGAGAACACCATTTTCAAGAATTACGTCTACTTCTACTGTTGGATTACCACGTGAGTCAAGAATCTCACGTCCAATGATTTTCTGAATTTTCATTTTTTTACTTTTTTATAAATAAAGTGTATAAGTTACTATTTTAATTGACACAAAGTGTCGTTTTATTTTTTTGCAAAGTTACGATATTAGATTTTTCTTGTCAATCCTCAATAATAGGGTATTCTTTCCAAGTTAGTTTAGAATTGAGTAATCTTAATTGAGTATAAAACTTAATGTGAATACTCATTTGTGGGGGATGATACTTATTATTTGCGATGTTTTTGTGCGGAAATGCCATTAAAAGGGTATCTTTGCGTTATTAAATGAGATTCTGACATGAAGATAATAGAACAATTCATACAAGGGAAGCGTGAGGATCAAAGTTTATGTGAAGATGCTTTGGTTGTTACCGCAGATTTTGCTGCTGTTATAGATGGTAGTACAAGTAAAGGAACAGAAAAATATCTTGTAGAGTCTACAGGTCGTACTGCTTCGCAGCTTGTAAAGCACGTGATAGAAAGTGAACTTCAGTTTGGTGCATCGCTCTTGGACTCCATACGCTTGTTTAACCAGCGTATTATGGATATATATGATAAATATGGTGTCAGAGATATGGTTATTGCCCATCCTGAAAATAGAATTACTTGTAGCGCTATCATTTATAGCCGTTATAGAAAAGAAGTTTGGCAAATTGGCGACTGCCAATGTATGATGGATGGAAAAGTGTACGATAATTCAAAGCCTATAGAGGCATTGATGGCTGAAGTGCGTTCTATATTCTACGAGATGGGGTTAGATAAAAAGTTGGGAAATGTGGCTAAAGATGCTGGACGAGAATACATATTGCCCCTTCTACGTGGGCAGACAATTTTTCAAAATAATCTATCATCACGTTATGGGTATGCGGTAATAGACGGCATAGGAAATCCGGAGTCATTATCCAAAATTTTAGATGTCAAAGAGGCCTCAGAAATAGTCCTAGCATCTGACGGTTATCCCCAAATTTTTTCCACTTTAGCTGAATCTGAAAAATATTTATCTGATGTTTTAGTAAAGGACCCAATGTGTTTAAGTATTAATAAGGCAACCAAAGGGTTAATGCCAGGACAAACGTCTTTTGACGATAGAACGTACCTAAAAATACAAGTTGAATGACAGAAAGTTATGCGTTATTGATCCATGTAAAGTAATTTAAAAAAACTCTTATTTTTTTTGCTTCTTATCGGACGAATCCCTACATTTGCATCACCAAAAAGAAAAAATAACTTTTTAATTCATCCAATCTAATCGTAATGCAAATGGAATACAACAAGTACAAAGGAACGATGTATGAGCGTTTCGACAGCGAGCTTACAGACAGGATGTTTGCTGCTGATCATCTTATTAAGAAACTAGAGTTTCTAAATGATAATATAGATGATGAACATCTCACCTCAAACATGTCTTTTCTTAGACAACTCGAACATGACTTAGTTAGCAAGTGCGTTACTCCTCATTTTAAGTTAACGCTTCAGGACGAAAAGAATGCTTCTGACATGTTATTATCAATTTTGTTCCAGGTTAGACGTATTTACAATGAAATTTACAAGTCTTGGCTTGAGAGTCGTACTGGTTCTACTCCAACACTAGAGATTTGTGTCAATAATCTTTCTGAAAGGATTTATGAGAAGGAAGATTTCAGAAAGGTACTTTCAAATATGAAATATAATAAGGTTATAGTATAAGGCAAAATGAGACATTCATCACAATCGTGAGGATGTCTCTTTTTTTGAAAACACCTTTCTATTGATATATTGTATCATACTTAAATAATCTAATGGGAAAACACATAATCATAATTCTTTTCAATAACACCTTATTTTGATTCTCACAATAGTGTAATGGTACAAAAATAGGGACTCTTGTGACAAAGTCATTAGAGTCCCAATTTGAATATATAAATAGTTCTGTTTGTGTTATTATGTTTTTGCTCGACAAATTGTGGTGGGGAATACATTTTATTTACTTTATAGTTCCACAAACCTCAATTTGTGAGTACAGTCTAATAAGTTTTCTTATCAGATTTGACAGTTTTCAAAGCCTCCTTCAAATTTTTGGTAGCCTTTGTGATAAGATCGTGCGTACCACTTCCATCGTTGACATATTGCACCACCATGTCGGCATATTGTATAGCCTCACGAAGCTGTGTCGTCTTATTTTGTATGTTCTTAGAATCTGTCAAAAGTGGAAGCAATTCGTTCAAGTCTTCTGGTTCTGCCAGATTTCCAGGACGCATGGTGTTTATAGCTACGTTAAGTTCACGTTCTGCATCCTCAATAATTCTTTGAGAAATGTTCTTAGACTTGTCTGAGTAGATGCTTTCTGCATTTTCCAGGTTCTTCAGTAGACGTGCATATCCATTAGGAGCCCATGGAGCATAATTTGGTATTTTCACGCTTAGAGCATTCCAAGCTTCTTGTGAGTCCTTGCGTTCGCGTGCTATTATTATGACCTGCAGTAATTGTGACTTGTCTATTTTCTTCGACACTTTCTTTTTCACATCGCTTAGCATATTCAGACGTAAATAATGTGTAGAGTGGTGTGTCTGATAGTAGTCAGGCGTGAACGTTTTATCGTCAAGTTTTAGAGAATACAGATGTCCGTTAGTGCCTTTATCATTTGTTGCCCCAAGGAGTGTGATATTGTTGAGGTTAGATTGGATGTTAAAATCAGCTTCTTTCCAGTCTTTAACCTCGTTAGTAGCCATTACGAGTGGTCCGTACATGATTGCTCCTACCCATTGAGGAGAGAAAGGCGTGCGTGTCTGGTTCTTTCCTGTAGCGGCAAGCGACATTTTATCTGGTCCCCAGTTGATATGTGCTGTAAAAGGCATAATAACCTCTACTACATCATTGTTTGACCATTTACGTGATGGGATTTCCACGTAAGAACAAGGTTTATAGTTTTTAGCTATAGACTTACCATTGATTTTTACGTCATATCCAGAAGTAGCCCAGTAAGGAACACGAAGTTTCATTGCGAAATAAGCGTCATGTCCGTGTGTATTTATCGTAATCTTTGACTTTTCGGCAGGCCATTCGCAATCCTGTACTATTGTTACGTTCTTATTTTTCCAAAGGGCTCTTGTTGGCAAATAGAGTCCAACCCAGATACATTCATCATTTACGAAATAAGCCGCTTCCTGATATTTGACATGATTTTCAGCACCTGTACCGCCGCAACAAGAACTTTGAGGATTCTCATTTCCAAATGGTTTTATTGCATTCATGCCCACAGCATATTGATAAGTCACTCCCCAGTGTTCAGGGTGTAGCGAACCAACAATCTGGTTGTAGAGAACTCTTTCGTAATAGTCCATGTACTCGGCATTGTCAGGGTTGAAGCAGTTCAAGTCCTTGGTAAGTTTAGCCATGTTGTAGGCGCAGCATGTCTCGTTAATATCTGGATTAGGGTACATGTTTCGTTCCCAGTCTGAACCGACATTTGTGTTCATGCTTAGAATCTGTGAGTATGGCTGTCTGAACATCTCTCCATTTCCTACTCCTCCCATGGCATATACGTAACGTCCTTGCGTTAGATTCCAGAAGTTGTATGCCAAATTATAGTAGTATGGTTTATTATTTCCTAGATAAGAACGTAGTGCTCCAACAATCATAGGTATGTGCTGGTTAGCGTGACGAGTACGTATGTCATCTACATTTTTAGCCACTGGGTCGAAGAAGGCCGGTGAGTCAAAATAGCTTGCAGCTTCGATAAGTTTAGCTTTTATATCCTTATCATCTGACATTTCTGACAGTCTAGATAATGATTCTGCCATTCCGCCTACTTCGCCTGCGATGTACATGTTCCACATCTCGTATCTGTTTCCTGGCTTCGCCTGTCGTTCCGCTTTTGAGCCATCAGACTTGACGTATGTGCGATAGTGAAGACGATTCCAAACCCATAGGCCCATATCCTTAGCTGTAGTGTAAGCTATCTTAGCAATTTCCGTATTACTAAGATGTTTTTTGCCATCATGTTTAGCCTTGTATTCATCAGTTGTAGGCACCTCGAACATAATATTAGCGATGTCGATAAGTCCGGCAAGCTCCTTATGTATGGTGTAATATGGAGCCCACACCCATTCTTCGTTGTTGTAAGCCCTATAGCATTCTATGAGGGCTGGGTGTGCTGCAGGAATAGCATTTAGGTATCCGTAACCATAATGCTTATAGTCCTTTTTATATTGGTCGAAGGCAGCCCAGTTGCCCTTCATCTTTTTGAGAGTATCTTCTGGGGCATAGTCACGTGCTTCCCAGTAACGACCGAGTGTGTTATCCCATTCGAATGTTCTCTCCTGACAAGCTCGCAGTTCGGTTACCATAGTCTCTATTCTGTCACGTAACTGAACTCTTATGTCTTTTGGCAGTCCATTTGCCTTTAGTTCCTCATCGCTCATTTGTACACTTGCAAAGGCGAATGCCAAGGCGCTCATGTAGTGTCCAGAGCCATGTCCTTTGAGTTTTGTAGTAGGAGAGTCCCAACCGTCAGATACCGGATAGCCTTTTGTTGGTAATCCATAAGTGTCACGATAGTTGTAGAGTTGCTGCTTAACGTCCCATTTCAATATTTCCAGCAGTTCCATGTTACGGTTTGAGGTGAGACGATTGTCCCCTGTGACAATCACATCACTCAAAGGAATTGGTTCTGCAGCAAATTTATTATTAGGAACGTTCCAAGACTCACCAGCCAAAGGTGTGACGACAGTTACTTTTGCCGTTACGGGGAAACCTTTGTCAGATGTATTGTCGCCTATGATAAATCCGTTTATAGTATATTTTTTACCTGAGGGATATTTTTCCGCAGATGAAAGCTCAAGCTCATCGCCAAGGAGGTAGTTTGACCATTTTACTTGTCTCCACTCCTTAGATCCATCGCTGTATGTTACCCAAACCATGAAAGGCAAACGTGGTACAGTACCTACAGGCGTCTCAACATTGACTTTTTCAACTGTCTTGATGTGCTTCTGCTTTGATTTTTTCATGGCCATTTCTGTGCTACTTATTCCAGATGTCGTGGCATTTATAGGGTAGTAAATGCCAAGGATAAGTGTGCCACAAAGAACAGCTCCCAGTTGTCTTAATTGTTTGTCCATGTACATAAATGTGATTTTGTCATTTTCTTGATGCAAATATAGGATTATTAATACGAATGATTAGTAAACAATAGTCCAAATATATGAAATTTGGATTATAGTTGCATCCAAATGAAAAATATTTGTACTTTTGCAGAAATTTCACAGTTAACAGAATAAGCTTACAATAATATGAAACCTACAGCAATCCTATTGTTACATTGCCCGGATAAGCAGGGTATTATCACAGAAATCACCAAGTTTATTACGGACAATAACGGAAACATTGTTTATCTTGATCAATATGTAGATGTCTTGGAGGGACGTTTCTTCATGCGAGTAGAATGGGAATTGGATGATTTTCTCATTCCTTCGGATAAGATTGATGAGTATATTGATACATTATACTCTAAACGCTACGATCTTAAGTTCCATTTATACTTTAGTAACGTAAAGCCTCGTATGGCTCTTTTTGTTTCAAAGATGTCTCATTGTCTTTATGATTTGCTCGCTCGTTTTAAGGCGGGAGAACTTAATGTGGAAATTCCTTGCATCGTTTCCAATCATGAGGATTTGCGCTATGTAGCTGAGCAGTTTGGTATACCTTATTATGTGTGGAGCATAAAGAAGGACTGGTCAAATAAGCGTGAGGTTGAGGATGCTGAGATGAAACTTTTGTGCGACGAGAACATAGATTTTGTTGTTCTTGCTCGTTATATGCAGATTATTTCGGATGAGATGATAGAGTCATACCCTAATCGCATCATCAATATTCATCATTCATTCTTGCCTGCTTTCGTTGGGGCACGTCCTTATCATCAAGCATA
Organism: Bacteroidaceae bacterium; assembly: GCA_024695315.1. GTDB lineage: Bacteria > Bacteroidota > Bacteroidia > Bacteroidales > Bacteroidaceae > Minthosoma. Next base: position 6,419 of record JAILIJ010000030.1, on the reverse strand, counting down.
CCAGCGTGGTGTTAAGATTATTGGTGCAACGAGCCATTATGTTACTGCTGAACTTGATGCCGGACCTATCATCGAGCAGGATGTGGTACGTATCACTCATAAAGATACCCCTGACACACTTGTTTTGAAGGGTAAGGACTTGGAGAAAATCGTTCTTTCGCGTGCTGTTAAGAAGCATATCGAACATAAGGTCTTGACTTATAAGAATAAGACTATTATCTTCTCTTGATACGGTCTTGCTCTATACGCCACTTCACATTGTGCCATTTGGGGGGCAATTTAGGTGCATAAATTGCGTAAATATATTTTCAAAAACTGAGGAATCGTCACATTTGTTGTGATTCCTCAGTTTTTTCTTTATGCTTTTCCTCGAAAAGCATAATCTTTCGGGGATAGTGGTCTAATTGTGCGACTCAGACATGAAAAATTAGAAATTTAATTTTCCGGTCATACCCGTACAAATAAATACACATAAAAAAGGACGAAAAGTATCGAAAAGCATCGAAAAGCATATTTCCGTAATCCTCATGTTGTATCTTTGTGACGCATTTCAGAAGCGATTTTCTTACGAACCTCTTACGAAGGTGATACGAACCGTTGCCGAAGAAATTAACGGGTGAATTATCACAAGTTGGCAATGTGTCAAAAAACTTAAAATAAGTAATTGCAGAATTGATTTTTATAGTTAAATTGATGTTATATGTGTGCCAACAGTTTCAATTTGTAATTAAAACGGCTTGCCGTTTCACAACGACAAGCCGAAACTGATCAATTATTTATCCTTTTTGTTACGGAAACAATTTGTATTTGCTGCAAATGTATAACTTTATTTTCAAACTGTAACAATATTTAGAGACTATTTTTCAGTATGATATAAATTTTTCTATAAAATTATTGTCCATTCAATTAAAAATCGTAACTTTGTCACGCTACATATAGATAATACCACCGTTCTGATGGGTAAAAATGACCTTATTTGTTGTCTTGTAACAAGATGGTCGGTGGTTTCTGAATAAATAGTAACCAAATATGCTAAGTACATAGGAACTCTTATGAATTTTGGGTAGAATTAGTGAATATAAAGAATGTCATAAAAATGTTGACATCTCAAATCTGTTTTCATTATATCAATTACTTCTATAACTACGATTTAAGGTGTTCCGAAACATTTCAAAAAAAAAATTAGTATAATCATTTTCATAAAACTCATTCCCTAAAATCCTGACTATTTTTTGACGTCAGGTAATTAGTTATTTGTTATTGGACGCATTTCTCAGATGATTGAGGGATGCGCCCCTTTTATTATAAAATGTGTTTCTTATAGAGCTATAAAAATATGTTATCATGATTTGCTATTTGCAAAAATATAAATATCTTTGTAAAAATAATAATGAAAATATTTGATTTATGGGATACGGAAAATGGATAGGTGCATTTATAGGAGTCTTAAATTCCGGAAGTATTCTTGGTGCTCTTGCTGGATTTGCTCTTGGATCCATTATGGATATGGTCACAGGAAATCGTGATGAGACGGAAACGATTGATACTGGTAGTCAGGAGGACGGAAATAGAAACAGATTTTTGTTTTCTCTTATGGTCCTTTCGGCTCATATCATAGGGGCTGATGGACGTATCATGCATTCCGAAATGGAAATGGTACGTGCCTTTTTACGTAATTCGTTTGGTGAGGAGGCTGTGACGCAGGGTAATGATATTTTGCTTAAACTATTTGACTATCGAAAGAAAAATGGTGAGAATGTTTGGCGGGAGCAGATAGGGAAGGCCTGTGATGAGATGTATATGGTGATGCAAGAGGAACACCGTATTCAGCTTATGGCATATTTGGCCGATATAGTTAAGGCCGATGGCAATGTGTCTGATGTGGAACTTACGGCTATGCGTGAGATTGCTGCACGCCTCAGGTTGAACGTGGAAATTGTGGATCAGTTGTTTGCTCTCGGCGGAGATTCTCTTGAAGATGCGTACAAGGTACTTGGAGTTAGTCCTGAGGCTTCTGATGATGAAGTTAAGAAGGCTTATAAGGATATGGTAAGGAAAAATCATCCTGATCGTGTTGCTAGTTTGGGTGAGGATGTGAAAGAGGCTGCTACCCTTAAACTTCAGGAGATAAATGATGCCAAGGAGAGAATTTTTAAGTCTCGTGGACTGTAGTTCTTTATTTCTATTCGCTAAAATCCGGAAATCGACAAAATTATATGTCCGTAGTGCCAATAAATAGGCATTACGGACTTACTTTTTTTTAGTGTTCTAAGATAGAATTTACTGTAATTTAACGGCTAAGTAGAAATTTAGTGGAGATAGGCATAAATCAAAGCAAGCCTGTACAAGAAGAATTTCTCATCTCTTATACCTCTCAATGCAGTCCTAAAAGCTTTGACTTTTGCATTGAAAGATTCTGCAGCAGCATTGGATGACCTGTTGTTGTAGAAATTGAGAATGTCCTCATAGTGTTCGTAGAACGTTGCTGCTATGACATTGAATGAATGGAATCCTGCCTCTTCAACTTTGTTGTACCATTTTGCCATTGAGAGCCTGTCAGCATCTTTGAAAGTATTCTTGGCAAATATCATTCTGAGCGAATGAGAGAGCGAATATGCCTTTTTCAATTTGGTATATAGTTCAAACAGAATTTTTGCCCTTTTATTCTGATTGTTCGTCCACCTGTCTGCTGACTTGAAAAGTAGGTATCTGCTGCGTGCCAGCAGTTCCTTTTTAGTATCCCTGTTCTCATAGCGTATAGGAATGTAATCGCGTCCTTCAAGCTTGACATTCTCCATATCATCGTTGGCCTCTTGCATGGCCTCCCATCGGTGTTTGATACGCATTTCCTGCACGGCATCACAGGCTAGTTTTTGGATATGAAAGCGGTCTATAACGCGTTGAGCTTTGGGAAAGGCACTACACACGATCTTGCGCATAGAGTCTGACAAATCGAGAGTTATCTCAGTCACTTCCGAGCGTTTTTCTGTCGGTATTTTATTCAAGGCTTTGATTACATCCTCAGATTTCGTACCCGACACTACAGCTACTAAGCAGCCTTCGCCACCATGGCGATAAAAAAGCCGCAAACTCTTTAGAGTAGCGGGTACCGTCTGCGGTTATCTTTAGGGGGAGAATGAAACTTTTCCCACTATGCGTGTCAACCCATCGACGACGGCGCAGAACCAACACAACCTTGTGATCACGGATAGGAAAGTCTGTCGCTTCAACAGGATCGATAAAACCTTTTGATACAAAATGAACGTCATTCTGAAGTTCTGAGTGCATCTTTTCATCAAGATAAATGTGCATCTCTGGCTCATCATAAGACTTAGTGTCAATGTACTTAATATCCGTTATCAAAAAGTAATCAAGCACTGCCCTTGGGCAATACCATACGAGCTAACATTTTTAATCCGTTATCTTCCATGGAACAAAAGTAATCATTTTATATTAATCTTAATCTTTTTCCCTATGAAATTTCTATTGAGCCATAATTGTGATTCAAGAAATAAAAAAATAGAGATCATTTCACAATGGTCTCTATTTCTCGTTAACTTAAATAGTTAATCATCGCATTTAATCTTTACCTATTCATTTTATTTGCATTGTCCCTTCATGTTTCAATACATGTTTGGCAGCTGTTATCATCAATTTTTGTAATTGAACCAGCCTCTTGTGCCTTGCATGTAACATTTTGATGATGCAAATATATAAAGGTTTATTTTATTATCCAAATAAAATGAGAAAAATATACATTTTTTTAATTTTATTATAATATAACATTTACTTTTTTGGACATTACATATTTTGATGTGTTATTCAAAATGTTAAGTTTTGGATATATATATGATATTTTTTGCTGTTCAGTTCATATTATGTATCTTTGTGTGGAAATACAAATAAATGAAGCTATACAGTATGCTTTTCTGCTGATGGAATGGCTTTTCTTTGTTATAATTATCCTCTAAGAATACAATTCTTATAATTTTATTCTTATGAAGTATATTAACTTGTATAGATATTTTTTGTAGGAGTTAAGATTGTGTAAATATTAATAATTTGAAATTATATGAAAGTCTTATTTGTGTTAATATTGTGTCTAATATATGTTATTTGGCACTTATGGAATTTGCTCCCTTTGTCTGCTTTATGGAAAAGCATAATTCTCATATTAGGCATGTCGTGCGTAGCTACTCTGTTCCTAGATTTTTCGGGCAAACTTGATGATTTACCTATGGGAATAGCCAAATGTTTCTATGCAATAGGAACTACATCGATTATTATGCTACTATACCTATTTATTATTTTGCTTGTTGCAGATATAGGTCGTCTTTTTCATATCATACCTAAGTCTTTCCTATATTCAAATTGGTATTCTGTGATTTCTTTGTGTGCTTTTTTAGGTGTTGTCTTTATTATTGGAAATTTTAACTATTATAATAAGGTTAGGGTTCCCATTGAACTTACGACGGATAAGTTGCTGGATAAAGAGTATAAGGTCGTCATGGCTTCTGATCTTCATTTGGGGTATCATAATTCAAAGAAAGATCTTGCTAAATGGGTAGATATGATAAATGCTGAGAAGCCTGATTTTATCCTTATTGCTGGTGATATAATTGATATTAGTGTCAGACCTCTTTTTGCAGAAGAAATGGCAGATGAATTCCTGCGCCTTAAAGCGCCTGTATATGCTATTTTGGGTAACCATGAATATTATAGTGGTGAACCAAAGGCTAAGGAGTTTTATAAAAGAGCGAAAATTAATCTCCTTGTTGATGATGTTGCTGAAATAAATTCTACTTTTCTTCTTGTTGGGCGAGATGATCGAACAAATAGGAGACGTAAACCTCTTAAGGATATTCTTCAGAATGTTGATTCTTCTAAGTATATTATTCTTCTTGATCATCAACCTTATAAGTTGGAGCAGGCAGAACGATATGGTGTTGACTTTCAATTTAGCGGACATACCCATAGAGGTCAGGTGTGGCCTATTTCTTGGGTTACCGATGCTTTATATGAATGTTCTTGGGGCGAACATAGTAGGGGAAATACGAATTACTATGTATCGTCTGGTCTTGGAATATGGGGAGCAAAATTAAGGATTGGAACTCAGTCTGAATATGTTGTGGCAACATTTAAGAATCGTTAATCATGAAAGTTGTTTTGGCTATTGATAGCTTTAAGGGATGTTTGAGTTCTTCGCAGGCAGAAGAGGCTGCAGAAATCGGGATAAGAAACGTCATGCCAGATGCAGATATCGTGAAGATACCCGTTACGGACGGAGGGGATGGAATGCTTGATGCTTTTATTCATGTATTAAATGCTAAAGTGAGAACCGTGAATGTGTTTGATCCTCTTAGGCGTGTTGTTCAAGCGCGTTATGCCGTTACGTGTGATGGACTTGCGATCATTGAGTCTGCTCAGGCATGTGGCATTATGCACCTAAGAAAGGATGAGCTTAATCCTTTACAAGCAACATCTTATGGTGTGGGTGAAATTCTTGCCGATGCTATTACTCATGGCTATAAAAAGATTATCGTAGGTTTAGGAGGTAGTGGGACAAGTGATTGTGGCATGGGTATGTTAGATGCTTTGATTAGTAGATTTGGTCATTATGATAATTGGCCCAATACTATTTTATCGCAAATAGATATTGTTGTTCTTTCTGACGTTACTAATCCTTTGTATGGATTTAATGGGGCAGCCGCTATTTTTGGCCCACAAAAGGGTGCTACTCCGGAAATGATTGATATTTTGGATAGAAAAGCCGTATCTTTGGCAGAAAAGTTTAAGAAAATTTTTGGATATGACAGATCTCAAGACCATGGAGCTGGTGCAGCTGGTGGATTAGGATATGCCTTTTTACAATTTCTTAATGCAAAGATTCGTTCAGGTGCGGACTTTTACCTCGAATCAATAAACTTTAATAGTCTGATTGATGGGGCAGATCTAATTTTTACAGGGGAGGGAAGTGCTGATAAACAGACTTTAATGGGAAAGATTCCAAGTATAGTTTTAAGACGTGCTAATGCACGCGGTATAAAGGTTGTTCTTATGGCAGGTAAAGTGTCTGACAGGGAAAGTCTTTTAGATGCTGGATTTTCTTCAATTATAAATATCAATGAGGTTTCGAAGCCTGGTCTCAATATTATGGAGTCAGATGTTGCTATTGACAATATCGTTCGTTCGGTAAGTAAATGTATGCAAGTATAGTTCGTTGTGATTAATAATAAGATTTTGGATTAGTGTTTTGCTGCCTTATGTCTTAGCGTTTGTTAAATGAACCATTTTGAACTTTTCCTTCCTTTTTTTGCTTTTCAGGGCTTTAATTTTATTCTCATTATAGAAAAAAAGGGTGTATCTAATCGATACACCCATAACGTTAACCTTGAAAATACTTTTTAACCTGTAACTAA
>JAILIJ010000352.1 GCA_024695315.1 Bacteroidaceae bacterium | reverse complement strand
GAATGGTGTTGTACTCGTGATGAGGTAGTCTACATCCGAACTAAGTGTGACAGAGTTTGTCACCTGATTAACTGTCGTCTTAGTGTTTGACGCAAACACGTTTGTACTCGCACAGAGGAGTGTTGCGACAGCTAATGATTTTAGGTTTGTCATTGCTTTGTTAGGTTTTTGGTTAAAAATATTAATTAATGAAGTCTCGCTCACGCAAAACTTTTTTCTTGTTATACGGTATTACGGTTTTTATGGTTTATGTAGTTTTATGGTTTTACGATTGGACAAGGTTGAGGATTGAAGGTTTAACGCTTGTGTGGTTCTGATGTTATATGGTTTTACGTTGATATGAAGATGGTAAATCAGGATAAAATATTAATTCTTAACTTTTAATTCTAAGGATTATTATTTCTTCCAAAATTTCTTCTTTCCTTTAATATATATTCCAGAGATGTTTGTGGAATGTAATTGTTGACCTTGTATGTTGTAGATGGTGCTGGAGTGAGTAGAAAATGTGATTGGACAGATGCTTAGAGCATCGAGATAATCATCTACGGAAGCCTCAAAACCGATGTAGCGGATAGTACTTGTACCGGTTGTGGAGGTGAGACCGAGAATGGTTTGTCCCTGTGTGATGGAAAAGGTCTCACCAGAGTTGTTATCATTTAGACCGGACTGATTCATGTCCCACGCTATGATTTGTTCGCGGTGCGTGTCGCCGTTTTCATCATTGTAAGTTATTTCTTTGGCGAAGGATGGGGGGACGCTTGTTCCTTTATTGATGCCGTTGAGCCACCATAGGTAACTCTTGCCGCTACTGGTTGAAATGTTCTGTCCACGAACAACGAGGTAGTTCTGAGAACTAGAGATATTGTATTCACAGTTGGTATAAATCAAAGAGAGACAGACGTTGTTAACGCCTGTCCCTGAAGAAACGGTTAATAGATTAGTATTGGTATTGTATGTGAATTTGTCTTGTGTTACGCGAGCAGCATCGCCTGTTGTCCAGTCGCTGCAGTTCCATACATAGGCGTTCTCTTTATAATCTTTTAGGAGACGCATGTAGTATAGACCTGGAAGAAGGGTATTGGAAGCGGCTACGGTCTTGATGGTGAGTTTGGATTTTGCTTTTCCGTTGGCATCGACAAGGAGATTGTCAGGAATGCGGAACTCAACGTTGAAGAATCCGTTTTCGTCAGCCGTCTTATATGATGCAGGTACGGTGAAGTCAGCAATCTTTGTGCCGTCGACATATATTGTCATGGCTCTGTTTCGGTCGGCTGTGATGAATCGTAACATGAGTGATACGTTGGTGGTTTCACCTGTTGTGTTATCAAGAACATATTGTACGTATTCGCCGTTCTTGCCGTCTCGATAAGTCTCTCCGAGGTATGAACCGCTTGTTGATCCACTTGAGTAGCTTGCCTGGTGGCCAGCTTCACTTTGCTGTTCGCCAGTGGCTACAAAATCGAGTTGACGTGCAAGGAGTGCCTGTTCGAGAGCATCGGCCTGTCCCATTGTGGAAGTGGCGTATTTCTCAGGTGTTGCCTGGTAGAAGTAGCAAGCATAACGTGAGTGATGGATGTTGTAGAAAGGTTCGAGTGTAATAGTACCTTTATTATATGTCTTCAGCGAAAACTCCAGTTTGTTTTTGTCTTCGATGGAGATGCTGTCGAGCATGGCGTTTCTCTCGCCTATGATAAGTGGGGAGGAACTGAGGGTTCTGATGCTTGCCCTATTGCCTGGTGCATGGTCCATACGTCCTTCGCCTCCATATTCGTTCTGAAGAGTTTCTTCTGTGTCGGTCTTGGCAGCTAGGAGGATTGGACCATATTTCACGGCTACATAATCGGAGTAGTCTGGACAAGCTTCGACTCTGAGTGACATTGGTAGGTCAATATTGATTGTCTCTCCCTTCTTCCATTTCTTTGTTGTGCAACTATATGTGCCTTGGCCATCTACCCAGCTTGGTTTACGAATGGCAAGTGTGTAGGTGCCAGATTTGGTGATGGTGAGTGTACTTTTCTGTTCGAATGGGAAATTTGTCTCTTGACGTACACCGAATTTGCTGCTCTTGAGTTCTGAAGGAATAAAGAGGTTGACGTAGAGTGTGTCGTTGTCCAGGCTATGTGTGTATGCAAAGTGTGCATATTTGCTATGGTTCTCCATTCCTGTGCCTACGCAGCACCACATGCCCTGGTTGACTTGGCTGTAGATGCGGTAGCTCTGTGGACGTAGGGAAGTGAAGTAGACGTATCCTCCGGTCTGTGGGTCTTGTGTAGACATGATGTGATTATACATTGTAGACTCGTAGAAGTCGGCATACTTCACATCGTGGGTGTCGTCGAAGAGGTCTTCGGAGAGTTTTAGCATGTTGTTTGAGTTGCATGATTCTGGACCGTCGAGGTTGTTGATGTAACTTGCACCGTTAGCATGTCGTACAAAATGTTCGCTAACGCTGTTACCACCTATACACACGGTACGGTTGTGTGCTACGTCATCCCAAAAGTTTAGGACTGAATTGCGATAGTCGCTCACATCGCTGGCGTTAAGAGACGAGTTATTGTTGTACTCCTGCCATATACGTTCGAATCCGATGTATTTAGGAACCTGAGTATTTGCATGTTTTCCGTCAAGGAAGGTGGCGGAGAATGTCTTCATTCCATTTATCATTGTCTTGTGGCTGTATTTCTTTGCAGCTTGAAGATATTTAGTGTCACCAAAGATCTTATATGCATCGATAAGAGTCTCGTTCATGCCTCCATGTTCCCAGCCTAATACTGTCTGCATGTCTTTATCAGATAGTTTGCTGACTACATTGACGCTCCAGTCGCTGAGTTTCTTGAATGCTTCCTTGGCTGTTTTGTTGCCAGCATAAAGATAAGCGTCACGCAGTCCGGCTAGAATCTTATGCTGGCAGTAGAAAGGTACCCAACCTCCGTATTTCTTAAATTCGGTAAGGTCGTTGGCATATAGTCCTGTCCAAATCTGATTTATAGGCTGTCCGCCGATGAATCCGTAGAGTCCTTCTGTGTTGTTGTCATAGGCATCTTGACAGTCTTTCATGATCTCGACACAGTAGTCGAGTTTCTCTTTTATCTGTTTTTGGAGCGTATTCTGCTCGTTGCTTCCGTCGTTGAGAGCGGCGTAGGCGAGCGCTAAGGCTGTAAGATAGTGCCCACCGACATGTCCTTCTAGGCTCCAGTCTTTGAGTCCCCAATTGGAGAACGAAGGGTGAGCGTTGGTCCATCCATAATATTTAGATGAGGAAATGTCGGAGAGTCCTGATTGGCGGACAAATGGTGTCATAAGGCGGTCAGCGTCATATTCCAGAAGGAGTTGTGCATTTTTCTCCATCATGGTCTTGTGCTGTCCGTCGAGTAGTGTTACTTCGGAAAGGTCAAAATGCTGTGGATAGAGTTGACTTTGTGCTTTTGACGTTTGTGCACTAAATGTTAGTGCTGCAAATGCTGCAGTAAGTAAAAATCTCATTTGGAAGTTAAAGTTGAGTTATTAAAAACGGTATTAATATTTCTGTTTGCAAAGATAAGGGATATTTTGTTTTCTTTACTTGTTAATTTGTAACATATAATGTAAATTTTGTATCTTTGTGGCCATATTCAACTATCTATCAATATGAGAACAAAACAAACCTTACTAACTTTAGTAACAATTTTGACTGTTAACATTTGTCCATTATATGCGCAGTATAATGAGCAGAAGGAACAGTCGGTAAAGACAAATGCTCCGCTTTCTGAGTTTGTCGATGCACAGGAGCAACTATTTAATTTCGGGTGGAAATTCAAATTCGGAAAGGTTGATAATGCACAATCTAAGGATTATGACGATTCTAATTGGAGAACACTCGATTTGCCTCATGACTTCCAGTTTGAAATGCCATGGGTTGAGGGCGATCCTAATGATAAGAATTATAAGGGACGCGGTTTCAAAGAAATGGGTGAAGCTTGGTACAGAAAGGATTTTACTATTCCTGCTTCATATAAGGGAAAACGCATCACTCTTGACTTTGGAGGTATTATGTATTATGGTGACGTGTATGTCAACGGCACTAAGGTTGCAAGTACTGAATATGGTTATATTGGTTTTGAGGCTGATATTACTAAAGCTGTTAATTATGGTGGCAAGAATGTTGTAGCTGTATATGCTAATACGGGTAAGAAGAATGGTTCACGTTGGTACACAGGTGGAGGTATTTTCCGTGATGTGAAGCTTTGTGTGAGCAATCAGACTCGTGTGGCTCGCCACGGACTTTACGTCACTTCTGCTCCAAAGGGTAAGATTGTACGTCCAGATAATCTTAACGCTCAGAGAATACATATCAATCCATTGAATCCGCAGGGAGGCAATCCTAATGGAGCATGGGATGTGATGGTTCAGATGCAGGTTGTAAATTGGCAGAAGCATAACCTAACTCTCAAGGCTACTCTTAAGGATGCTGACGGTAAGGTGGTTGGCACATCTGAATGTGGCATGCCTGACCATACAAAGCAGAATGATACTGAGGTTGCTTTACCTTTCATTTCTGTTGAGAAACCTAATCTATGGTCTGTTGACTCACCTTACCTTTATAGAGTAGAGGCTCTGATTCTTGAGGACGGAGTGATTATTGATTCTGTAAGTGAGAACATTGGACTTAGAACTATTGAATATTCTCCAGAATTTGGTTTCAAGCTTAATGGCAAGAAAGTTGTTCTGGCAGGTATTGCCAATCATCATGACCTTGGAGCTTTAGGTATAGCAGCTTACGACAAGGCTATTGAACGTCAGTTCCTACAGTTGAAGGCTTTTGGATTTAATGCTATCAGATGTTCACATAACCCATATTCAGAGAATTTCTATAAGATAGCAGATAAGGTTGGTTTGCTTGTTGTGGATGAGCTTATCGACAAGTGGTCTGATAATGAATATTGGGGTGGACGTCAGCCTTTCATGCATATTTGGCCTGAGTTGATACAGGAATGGGTAAAGCGTGACAGGAATAGCCCTTCTATTGTGTTGTGGAGTTTGGGTAATGAATTGCAGACTGTGGACGGATGGTCAGGATACAAGACTAATGACTGGGGTATAACTACTTACCGTATTTTCGACCAAATGCTTAAGCGTTACGATCAAACACGTCCTACTACCGTTGCTATGTTCCCAGCACGAGCTGGCGCACAGCGAGGTACACCTGACTTTAAGACTTATCAGGTACCACCAGAGTTAGGTTGTGCAACTGAGGTTAATTCATTTAACTACCAGTGGGATGCTTACCCAGGATATTATCAGTATAAGCCAGATCTCATCTTGTTCCAGAGTGAGGCCGTGACAAAGCAACTTCAGCAGCCATATTATGGTATGGATCGCAAACGTGGAGTTGGACTTGCATGGTGGGGAGCTATTGAATACTGGGGTGAGAGCGACGGTTGGCCTAAGAAGGGATGGAACTATTCTTTCTTCAGCCATACTCTCGAGGCGCATCCTCAGGCTTATCTTATCAAGAGTTGTATCAAACCTGAAGAGCCTGTCGTTATGATTGGTGTAGTTGATGGTAAGGGCGAAAGCAAGATGTGGAACGACATTAAGGTCGGTTCTGAGCGTATTAACCAGAATTGGAATCAAAAGGAAGGAAGCAAGCCTACTGTTTTCACTTATACAAATGCTGAGGAAGTTGAGCTTATATATAATGGTAAGTCATTGGGTACTCAGAAGAATGATACTACAGAAATAGGAAAGCGTAATATCATAAAGTGGACTGTCGATTACGGTAAAGGTGGAAAGCTTATTGCCGTGGCTAAGAATGGTGGTAAGGAAGTTGCCCGCAACACTATAGAGACATCTGGTAAGGCTGTAGGTCTTAAGATTATTGCTGAGGGTAAGAATCCTGTTAGCTTATTCGATAAGAAAAATGATAAGTGGAAGGCTGACGGAATGGATCTGCAGTATCTGAAGATTTATGCTGTGGACAGTAAGGGCCGCATAGTAAGAAATGCCACAGACGAGGTGACTGTTAAAGTTAGTGGTGCTGCTCAGTTGGTTGCCATAGATAATGGCGATCATTATACTTCAGATTTGTTCTATAATGTGAACACAAAGAAGATGCAGACTGGATTCATGCAAGCTGTACTTCGAGGATCACGTACTTCAGGAAAGGTCGTTATAGAGGTTACTTCTCCTACTTTAAGGAAGGCAACATTCAAGATGGACTTGAAATAATAATAGAATTCTCTCACTCTCAGCCCTCTCACAATGGATACGGGCTGGGAATGAGAGAATCATCATTCTTAAATGTCAAACTTTGTCTATTCGTTTGCTAAAATCTTAATTCTTATCTTTTAATTATCCCGTCTTAGTTTGGTTAGAACACCTGTTCCATTAAGGTAGGAAAACCTACTACTTTATCCTTAAAAGTTTTTACAAGTTGCTCGTTGAGTTTTGCTCCTACGGCAGTATGCCATTTGTGAAGAACAGCAGTACTTTCCATTTCAAATTGGAGAGAAAAACATTCTGTTGACTCGTCATTATGAGATAAAATGCGTGTGAGACGTGGATTCTTCAGTTCTCCGCTTTCTATGGCAGCAGGTACGTAGTCGTCCCTTAAAAACTTGTAAACATTTGTAATATAATAAAATATATCGCAAGACTTTTTGATAAATCTGCAAGTTTTTGTACCTTTGTGGTATTAAACTTGCAGATTTTTATGTATAATCGTCGTCAAAAAGCCCCCTCATTGTTCTGCAATCTGTCTGACATGTTAAACCAACAGCATCCTTTATACCTGTTGGCAAGTGAAATTGATTGGAAGAAGTTTGAAGAATCCTTCTCTCCTTTGTACAGTCACGAAAACGGCCGTCCTTGTAAGCCAGTCAGACTTATGTGCGGATTGCTAATCCTAAAGCATCTGCGTAATCTGTCAGACGAGTCAGTCGTGGAGCAATGGTCTGAGAATGCCTACTACCAGTATTTCTGTGGAATGCAGGAGTTTTCGCCTGCTTTCCCATGCAATGCGACAGAACTTGTCCATTTCCGCAAACGCATAGGTGAGAAAGGGATGGAACTGATTCTTCAGGAAAGCATCCGTGTGAACAACAAGGACAACAGCGACGCTCATCATGACACGGCATTCATAGACTCTACCGTGCAGGAAAAGAACGTG
>JAILIJ010000286.1 GCA_024695315.1 Bacteroidaceae bacterium | reverse complement strand
TACTTAATGTTGCGGCCTACGATAATGACGCACTCTACAACAAAATATTTGACAATAAGCAAAGAACGAGAAATGAAGACGGAGAGTTCTTAACTTATTACGATAAGGTAGATGTACAACCGTTTTTTCCTTATGGTGATGAAAAAAAATGGGCAATAAAAAGATGCCGATATCCATACGCCGCGGAAAAATACAGACTTGAAGCTACTGTAACGGTTGATTTTCTGATTACTGAACAAGGAATAGTTACACATCCAAAAATTTCAAAAATCATAACACAAGACATAAGTTACGCAGATTATTTGGAGCAAATAACTTCCTCTACCAACATGAAGAAAAGAGCCGCGGAAATAAGAAAAGGCATTAAAGCTATAGAAACAGAAGCTATCAAGGTGATAAGAAAAATGCCAAAATGGAATCCTGCGAAGATTGACAACAGAAATGTTGCCACCACAAATAACATTTCCATCACTTTCTCACCTAAATTGCTTACAAAGAACACTCCCACTCCTATATCTTTTACAAAATGATTTGTTACAAATAGTAATATTTTTTATTTTTGCCACATAAAATGAAATAACTATGGAAGAAAAGAGCACAAATATATGGAGCATGATACGAAAGCGTTTCATCGTTTCCGACGACAGACTAAGCGAAGAAGAAACAGTCTCAGAAATAGCCAAAGGCGCCATATTCAACGGCTCTAACGTTTGGCTTCTCATCTTCGCCATCTTCATCGCCTCGCTTGGACTTAATGTCAATTCTACTGCGGTAATCATCGGCGCCATGCTCATTTCACCTCTCATGGGACCAATAATCGCCATGGGACTTGCTGTGGGAATTAACGACCTCACACTATTGAAACGCGCTTTCAAGAATTATCTCATAGCAACAATCATAAGTGTTGCAACCGCATATATATATTTCCTCATTTCGCCCGTCGTTGGAACTCAATCTGAACTTCTGGCCCGTACGTCTCCTACACTCTACGACGTGCTCATAGCATTCTTCGGAGGAGCAGCGGGAATCTTGGGTAATAGCACACGGGGCAACTCTAATGTCATACCTGGAGTAGCCATCGCAACAGCTCTCATGCCACCACTCTGCACAGCGGGATTTGGACTTGCTATAGGCAACATGAGCTATTTCTTCGGAGCTTTCTACCTCTACTTTATAAACTCCGTTTTTATTGGAGTGGCTACTTTCACAGGAGTGCATTTGATGCACTTCCACGACAAGAAATTCGAGGACCAGAAAAAGCTTCTACAAGTAAGAAGATACATCTACGCTCTCTGCCTGCTCACCATGGTGCCAGCTGCTATCATGACGTACCAAATCATACGAAAAAATATTACAGAAAAAAGAGTTGATAAGTTCATAAACAGCGAATTAAACTTTAATGGCGCAGAAATAATTTCTCATAGTATCGATAATGAGAAGAAGACACTTAACATCATCTTTGTTGGTAAACTAATTGCCGATTCGGACTTGAAAAAAGCAGACGAACAACTGGCTAATTATGACTTGCAAAACTTCAAACTCAATATCATCCAAGGTTCACAAACAGATAGTCTGTTGTTGCTTAACAAGATGGAAAGTCAAAACGAAAAAGCAAGCAAAGAAAAGCTTATCGAACAGTCAGCTCAAATTTATGAACTGGAAAATAAACTTAACGAATATACCAAGATTAGTTCTACATCAAGATCTATGACCGGGGAGATGAAAGCTCTCTTCCCCGAAGTGAAATCATATAGTTTATCTTCGGCTACTGAATGTCTCACAGACACTACTCTTGAGAAAAATTATATCCTGGGCGTTGTTGATTTAGATGATGAGACAAAACTTTCAGATTTAGAAAAGAATAAACTTCACGAGTGGATGAAAGAAAGACTACAAGTCGACAGCCTAAGGATTATTTTTAATTAACATAATTTCGTAAGTTAGGCAAAGCCACAACTTACAGGAAGTTAATAAAAATGTCAAATATAAGTAATTGAGAAATAAAAAAGACGAATGAATTTGTTCGCGGTATGTTTTCCGCCTCAGCTTTCGTCTTTTTTATTTCATTTTTCTTCTTTCTAACAACTTCCGAAACCTAAATCATTTAGAAAAAGCATCGAAAAGCATCGAAAAGCATCGAAAAGCATCAAAAAGCATCGAAAAGCATATTTCCGTCAAACTCGTTTTATATATTTGTACCGCATTTCTGAAGCAAGAGTCATACGAACCTCTTCCGAAGGTGATACGAACCGTTGCCGAAGAAATTAACAGGAGAAATGTGCATGAACGTGACAAATGAAAAGTGAGTTGGAAAGTTTGAGCAATCATCATTCGGCCAAACCATATGCCTAAAATTTGGACACAAGAATGTCTAAATTTTGGACACAGACGAAAAAAGATGCAAAAAACCAAATTTCGTTCACACAATTTTCATATCTTTGCAAAACAAAATTCACTTAATCGTCCACTTTTAACTTAATCTAAAACTATGAAAAAGATTCTGCTTATACTCATACTTTTGTCACTTGTAACCATAAACACATCTGCACAAAAAAATAAATTGGCCAAACAAACAACCATATTCATCTGGGGACATGTACGTGATTCATTCACAAAAGACGGAATAAAAAATGTGAAAATAGAAATCATGAATAAAGACAGCGTCGTTCTGGATTCAACTTTCGTTTTTTCGAACCCACAACCCTCTGCTGGATATGATGCGACCTACAGAACAACAGTCCCTGCTGTTCCTCAATTATTCATAATCAAAGCCTCTCACCCAGATTATGAAGACTGCTATGTGAATTTCAACATGAGAAGAGTGGCACGAAACGATTATTTCGATGCTAAATGGCATTATATGAAAAAGCGCGAAAAAAAGGAATCTACTATGGATAAAGAACTGGGAGAAGTTGTTGTCAAAGCCACAAAAATACGTATAGCTTACCGCGGAGATACAATAGTTTATAATGCCGATGCTTTCAACGTGCCCGAAGGTAGCATGTTGGACGGATTACTAAAACAAATGGACGGAGTAGAACTGAGCGATGATGGAGTGATAAAAGTAAATGGACGTAAGGTTGACAACCTGACTCTCAATGGAAAAGATTTTTTCAAAGGAAAAAATAAAATCATGCTCGAAAATCTCCCATACTACACCGTAAAGGAAATAAAAGTGTTCGATAAAAAGACCGACAAAAGTGAGTTCATAGGCAAAAACGTGGAAGATAAGGAACTTACTATGGATGTCAATCTCAAAAAGGAGTATAGCATCGGAATATTGGGTAACATGGAATTGGGAACAGGTATAGCGAGCCAAAACAAAATTGACGGAAATACGGATATAAAAAACGACCGATTTATTGCACGAGGAATAGGAATACGTTTCACAAATAATTCACGTATCACACTCCTTGGAGATGCTAATAACATCGGAAGAAACGGATATGCAAATAATAATGGAGACTGGTTCGATGGCAATAACAGTTCACAGTTCACGTCTAAACGACTTAATGCTGACATCATGCTCAACGGAAAGGACAATAAGGTGACAAACAACATCTTCTCAAGCATATCTTGGCGAGACAATATCAACGAGTCTAAAATGTCAAGCATAGACTATCAAAATACACAAAACGAATATGGTATGAGCGCCAACAGATCGAAAAGCAAGGACATGATTTTCTCGCTTAATAACGTTCTTAGAGTCAAACTGCCTCAGACTACCATTCCTTTCAGTCTAACGTCCTATGCAGGACTTGAATGGTCAAAGAACTCCAACAATAGCAATAGCGACTCAAAGTCCTTTAACTCAGATCCTTTTGACGAAACTCTTACCACAGCAGACACCATAAACAGCTACAGTTCAAAAGGTATAAGAAAGGGCAATTCTATCAATCTATATGCAGATAACAACGCTTCCATCAAGTTGGCAAGCGGCGACTTCCTGAGTATGAGTTTCAATATCAATTACAAAAAACAAGATAATGATGCCTATAGACTTGATAATTATAGATATTGGAATGTGACAGGCAAGGATAACCAGCAAAATAGATACGATAATACTCCTACAAAGAACCTGAACTTGAGAGAGAGAATTAATTACTACATCAACTGGCGAAACGGATGGTGCCTGGAAATGGCTTTACAACTGGGACAACAGCATAGCGACAATACCAACGACCTATATCGACTCGATTCGCTCGGTGGTATATATGCTCATATCACACCCGAAGAATGGTACGATATGTTGCCCTCAACAACAGACTCGCTGAATTTGGCTATTGACCATATAAACACGTACAGGGAAATTCAAGACGAGAAAAATTATGGTATCAACATAATAACACATTACGAGGTGGAAAAGGATAACCTATACAAGAATTTTAGAATTAACACCTCATTCACTTATAACGACCGTAAGGAGGACTATAGAAGCGACGTGCTGACTACTATACTGAACGATAGACGTGTAACCAACAGCACGTCTCTCACTTATAGACTTCAAAAGGATGGATGGCGCAACAATATGAGCATCAATTTATATAGAAACATGAACCTTCCACCTCTGAGAAGCCTCATCGATGTCGATAATACAACCAATGAACTGGCTATACAAAGGGGAAATCCAAACCTGAAGTCATCTGCAATATACGGATTCAACATCAATAAGGGATTAAATAAGAATCATGATTTCTATACTTCAACATATTTGAGTTATACATACAATCAAAATGACATAGTGCAAGGATATTCTATTGATCAAAAAACAAATGCACGTACATATAGGCCTGAAAATGTCAACGGTAACTGGTCTACAAATGGTACGATTAGACTCGGGTCTGCTATCGACAGCATGAAACTATGGCATTATGCTTTGTCAATTAACGAAGTCTACTCTCACAATGTGGAGCTCATGGGCATAAATGGAGCTACAAATAATACGCGTAACACCATTAGGCGAAATGTTATATCATGCTCTCCAAGCATAGAGTACAACAAAAATAAATTTCGAGTAAAACTCTATGGCATGTTTTCGTGGACAAATACGGATCCTAAATATTCAAGTTCTTTTAATATAAACAAGAATATCTACAACTATAATTACGGAATGTCTCTTCAACATACATTCGCCTTCAAATTACAGTTATACACGGATTTCTACATCTATTCACGTAGAGGATATGCTTCTGAGGAAATGAATGTTGACAAGCCTATTTGGAACGCAAACATATCTTTTCCTTTCTGCAAAAATAAACTTATTGCGAAACTTTCCTGCCACGACCTGCTCGGAAAGATTTCCAATATAGATTATATGTTTAACGGCACAAGACGTACAGAGTCATGGAACAACAGTCTCGGACAGCACGTAATACTTAGTCTTCAATGGAAATTTAACAAATTCCCTAAAGGCAAAAAGGAAATGCCATCACATAACTACCAAAATGGCCCATATGTGATTACTCAATAAAGGGCTGTAGAAATATGGATTTAGCCCGGCAAAAGTCATTCTAAAAACTTATTGCCTCCTAAATTCCAAAGGCGACATATTGGTCTTCTGCCTAAACATCCGGGCAAAATGGGTAGGATAAGTGAAGCCTAACTCGCTCGCTATCTCATTTATCGTCATCTGGGT
>JAILIJ010000262.1 GCA_024695315.1 Bacteroidaceae bacterium | reverse complement strand
GCCATGCTAAAAGCAGAAGGCGATAGCGTAAAAAATGTATGCAACCGCTTAAACTTTGCCAATCAGAGTTTTTTTGCCAAATACTTCAAGCAGCATACAGGCATGACACCAAGAGAATATAAAAATAAATAATATACTCATCCATATTTCAACATTTTGAAATATACCTTTTTCCGAAAAAAAAATAATTCATAACACATTATGGTTACAATCCAAATCAATCCTTCCGATAATGTGGCTGTTGCCATAGAGTCATTAAAGGCAGGAACAAAAATAAATGTAAACGGTAAAGACATAGTTCTCAATAACGATGTACCTGCAGGTCACAAGATACTTCTCACAGACCTCAACAAGGGCGAAAATATTATCAAATACGGATACCCTATCGGACATCTTAAAGAAGACCACAAACAGGGTGACTTCATTTACGACGCAAATATAAAGACAAATCTTGCCGGTCTACTCGATTACACATATAATCCTGTCGGCAAGGATGAGCTTACAAACCCAGCATATACAGAATGGTTTTCCGATTCTCAACTTCCAACAACTTTCAAAGGCTATAGACGTAAAAATGGAGATGTTGGTATAAGAAACGAAGTTTGGATTGTACCAACTGTTGGATGCGTAAATGGAGTAGTAAACCAGATGAAAGAAAAACTCCAGGCTGAGGTTAACGATCCTTCTTCCCCACTTTACGACAAGGACGGAAGCCTTCGTATAGTCTCTTTCCCTCATAATTACGGATGTTCACAGCTTAGCGAAGACCACGAGAATACACGTCTCATTCTTCGTGACCTCGTTCTACACCCTAACGCAGGAGCAGTACTCATAGTTGGACTTGGATGTGAAAACAATCAGCCTGACAAATTTGAAGAATTGCTCGGCAACTACGACCACGAACGCATACGCATGATGGTAAGCCAGAAGATTGAAGGCGACGAAGTGGAATACGGAATGAACATTCTTCGCGAACTTTACTCAATAGCAAAAAAGGACCATCGCGTAGACATCCCACTAAGCGAGTTACGTGTAGGACTCAAATGTGGAGGTTCGGACGGATTCTCAGGAATAACAGCTAACCCTCTTCTTGGAGTATTCTCAGACTATATCGTAAGTAAAGGTGGAACAACAGTACTTACCGAAGTACCTGAGATGTTCGGAGCAGAGACAATCCTTATGAACCGCTGTGCCACACCTGAGCTTTTCAACCAGACCGTTTCACTCATAAACGATTTCAAGCAATACTTCCTATCACATGGCGAACCTGTAGGCGAAAACCCTTCACCAGGAAATAAAGCTGGAGGAATTTCAACTCTTGAAGAGAAAGCTCTCGGTTGTACTCAGAAATGCGGCAAGAGTGCAGTTTTAGGAGTCATGAAATATGGAGAACGTCTCACAGAGAAAGGTCTCAACCTTCTCTCAGCTCCAGGTAACGACCTCGTAGCAAGTACAGCCTTAGCTTCATGTGGCTGCCATATAGTTCTCTTTACTACAGGACGCGGAACTCCATTCGGTACTTTCGTACCAACAATGAAGATTTCTACAAATTCCACTTTAGCAAAGAATAAACCAACATGGATTGACTTCAACGCCGGAACCATTGTAGAAGGAGAAAGCATGGAAGATGTCTTCACACGTTTCGCTCAGAAAGTCATTTCTGTAGCAAATGGAGATGAAGCATGGAATGAAAAGAAAAACTATCAAGAAATAGCCATCTTCAAGAACGGCGTGACATTATAAACCTTCGTAAACTATAATGTTCAAAAGTTAAAAAGAAGATAGAAAGACAATAGTAACACACAATAGTCTTTTTTCTTCTTTTTAACTTCTGCCGTTTTTTCTATTAAATTTCAAATAAATGTACTCACTATCACCACTATTTGTATTTCTTACTTTATACCTCGTAACAAGTATCATAGCTCAGGATTTCTATAAAGTACCGATAAGCGTAGCATTTCTCGTATCCACTCTCTACGCCTTGGCAACCCTCAAAGGTTCGATACATAAGCGAATCAACATCTTCGCTAAAGGTGCAGGGAACACATCCATGGTACTAATGCTGATAATCTTCATTCTTGCTGGTGCCTTCGCATCCTCTGCCAAAGCCGTAGGATCAGTAGATGCAACCGTAAATGCAGCCCTTCACTTTCTTCCTCCCTCACTTATCTTACCAGGTATATTTATCGCCTCATGCTTTATATCGCTAAGTATAGGAACTTCGTGTGGTACAATAGCCGCTTTGACACCTGTTGCTGTTGGAATAGCACAACACGAAGGCATAAGCATTCCACTAATGGTAGGCCTCGTAGTTGGAGGAACATATTTTGGTGATAATCTATCCTTTATAAGCGACACAACAATCATCGCCACTCAAACACAAGGGTGCAAGATGAACGACAAATTCAAGGTCAACATCAAGATTGTAGCCCCTG
>JAILIJ010000240.1 GCA_024695315.1 Bacteroidaceae bacterium | reverse complement strand
ACTCCAGTACCATGCGCATGGTACTGGAGTTTTTCCCGCAAAGTACAGGAGTACCATCTGTATGGTACTGTGAAGTATTGCTTTTGAGAAGTACAAGCCACTCATAAAAAACAAAATATTTCTTTCTTCAAAAAATACTGGTCAATATGTTAGTTCGTGTGCCCTTCGTATTACCTTCGTATTACCTTCGTGTGTCCTTCGTAATTATTTCGTGTCATCACGACTAACAAAAAGAAAGTTAATTTACGAAGGTTTGCTGACATTTTGCTAAAATGCCAGTAATTTGACAACCGCTATTCCAAACAGAAGAAACACACAATTAGTGCATTTCGTTTTTGTATCATTTTAACGGTACTTGAACACTTGTTAAACGCCCGTCTAACAAGCGTCCAAGTACCGTTAAATCTTTTATAATAAATTGTAATTGGAAAGGTAAATGCAGGATTTTTTTGAGTTAGATGCTTGATTGTCATATTTTGTTCTTATCTTTGCAAGGAAAATGTGCTTTTTCTTAACATTTTTATGCCTATGAAGAAGATAATGATGGTTCTGTTAGTCGTTTGTGGCTTTGTTACGGATATTTTTGCTCAAATGACTTTTGGCAATACAGGTTTGGTGAATATTCCTACTGCTGATATGCAGAAGGAAGGTACGTTTCTTGGAGGTGCAACATTTCTACCAAAGCGTTACATGTCTAATGATTTTTACTATAATACAGGAATATATTATTTTGGACTTACTCCTCTACCATGGGTTGAGGTAACAATGCGAGAGACATTGCTTTATAGACGCAAGGTTTATGACGAAGGGTATTTAGGAGGCTGGGGATATTACCAGCAGGATCGTTCATATAGTGTAAGACTTAGACCTTTGATGGAGAAGGAAGGACGGTGGTGGCCAAGCCTTGTCATTGGTTCGAATGACCCTTGGAGTGATCATGGCGGAAGCTATTATTCCTGTGTCTATGGAGTGTTGACAAAACATGTTAAATTCGAAAATGTTGGCGATTTTGGCATTACTGCAGGCTATTTCTATTCAATACATGATGATGATGGATTTGGTACGGAAAAGGTATATAATGGAACATTTGGCGGAGTGTCATTTACACCATCGTTTTGGAATAAGATGATGATATTAGCCGACTATGACACACGCGGAATCAATCTTGGAGTAAATGTATGTTTGTTTAATCATTGGAACATACTTGCTTACGGACGTGACATGAAGAGATTTGGTCTAGGAATGAGCTATCAATACACTATAGATTGGTAAGATATGAAATTACTTTTAGATATAGGTAATACATCTGCTAAAGTAGCGATTGCTGAGGGTGATGAGATCGTGCATTTTGAACATCGTGAGGAAAGTTGGTATGAACTTTTTCGTCGATTAACTGCTGATTTTAAGATAGATTCGTGTGTGGTTTCTAATGTGGCAGGGGTTGATAAACAACTGCTGCATGTCATAGAAATGCAACCGTTTCCAGTAATATGGCTAACATACAATACCCCTTGTCCAGTAAAGCCTGAATGTATTGCACCCCGAGGTTTGGGCGCTGATAGATGGGCAGCCGACATTGGAGCTATGTCTATGTTCCCAGATGATACTCTATTGGTTGTAGATGCAGGCACTTGTATTACATACGACCTTATATCTCCAGAAGGGCAGTTTATTGGCGGAAACATATCTCCCGGAGTAGAATTACGTCTTAAGGCCATGCATGAACATACTGCACTTCTTCCTCTTATCGATGTCGAAGGAGAAACACCTTTTATGGGATATGATACAGAAACAGCAATGAGAAGTGGAGCTGTGGTTGGTGCTGGACTTGAAATAGAAGGTTTTGTACGACGTGTGCTGGAAAAGTATCCTAATGTGAAAATTTTTGTTACAGGAGGTAATCATTTTACATTTGGAGATGATGTTAAGGATAAGATTATCGTTGATCATATGTTGATTTTTAGAGGACTAATCAAGGTAATTTAGAAGTTGAAATAAACAAGGATGAGGCTTTGTTACTTACTTTGATGATGTTGTATAAGTTCTTTTACTATATGTTTTGTTCTTGAGTTTTATGAAAATAGAAATAATGGACACGACTCTGCGTGATGGCGAACAAACCAATGGCGTGAGTTTTGTACCACATGAAAAATTAATATTGGCGAGATTGCTACTTCAAAAGGTCAACGTGGATCGTATTGAAGTAGCAAGTGCACGTGTCTCTGATGGGGAAAAAGAGGCTGTGACAATGATATGCCGATGGGCTAGACAAGCGGGATGTCTTGATAGGGTAGAGGTGCTTGGTTTTGTTGATGGAAAGACATCATTGGATTGGATTAATGACACCGGATGCAGAAATATCAACCTTCTTTGCAAAGGAAGTGAAAAACATTGTAAGTATCAGCTAAAGAAGACGCTGGAACAGCATGTAAATGACATTAAGAATAGTATTAAATATGCTAGTGAACTTGGCATTGGCGTAAACGTATATCTTGAGGATTGGTCGAATGGCATGAAAGAGTCACCAGAATACGTTTTTGCTTTTGTGGATGCTCTTCGTAATGCTGGTATTAGACGTTTTATGTTGCCTGACACTCTTGGAGTGCTTAACCCGATACAGACTGCAGAATATTTCCAGCAGATGACACATAGATATCCAGAATTGCATTTTGACTTTCATGCACATAACGATTATGATTTAGCAACAAGTAACGTTATGGCTGCAGTTATGAATGGATGTAAGGGCGTACATACTGCTGTTAACGGACTTGGCGAAAGGGCTGGTAATGCTCCTCTATCTAGTGTTGAGGCTATATTGCGTGACCAATGTATGATGGAAACTAACGTGATAGAAACTGCTCTTAATGAAGTCAGTAGAATGGTGGAAAATCTCAGCGGAATAGCTGTTCCACCAAACAAGCCAATTATTGGCGAATCTGTATTCACACAGGTTGCCGGTGTACACGCTGATGGAGATAATAAACATAGTCTTTATTGTAATGATCTTCTTCCGGAACGTTTCGGACGTAAACGTGAATATGCTTTAGGAAAGAATTCTGGTAAGGCTAATATATTGAAAAATCTTGAAGAACTTGGACTTGAACTCACTCCAGAGCAGACACGAAGGGTTACCGATAGAATCATAGAGCTTGGTGATAAAAAGCAACTTGTGACACAGGAGGACCTTCCTTATATTGTGAGCGATGTGCTAAAGCATTCTGCGCCTGATGATAAGGTTAAACTTGTCAGCTATATGGTAACTACTGCGTATGGACTTAAGCCAATGGCCAGCGTTAAGCTTGATGTCAATGGTGAGGTATATGAAGAAAGTGCTATGGGCGATGGTATGTATGATGCCTTTGTACGCGCTTGTCGACATATATATAAGGATAAACTTCAGCGCACCTTCCCTTGGTTGACAAATTATCAGGTTAGTATTCCTCCAGGTGGACGAACAGATGCCTTAGTTCAGACAACTATCTCATGGACGTATGATGATCGTATGTACCGAACGCGTGCTTTGGATGCCGATCAAACAGAAGCTGCAATTAAGGCAACAATTAAGATGCTTAATCTTATTGAACAATAGGTGGTGTTGTATATCATTTGATAATATAAATAGAAGAGTCTGTCATGTTATGGCAGACTTTTCTTGTCTTTTTGGCAGATATTGGCACTTTGAAGATCTTTATTGGCAGATTTTTTGATTAAGCATGACAATGATGAAGTTTTGGCACGGTCTTTGTTCTTAATGTTGGCGTAACTGCTTCGACAACTTTATATTCAAATTGTATGAGGCATAAAATAATTAGTAAATAATAAAAAAATAAAATACATTATGGGAAAGATTATTGGTATCGACTTAGGAACAACAAACTCATGTGTTTCAGTCTTTGAAGGCAATGAACCAGTGGTTATTGCTAATAGTGAAGGTAAGCGTACAACTCCATCAGTTGTAGGTTTCGTAGAAGGTGGTGAGCGTAAGGTGGGTGATCCTGCTAAGCGTCAGGCTATCACAAACCCTAAGAACACTGTGTTCTCTATTAAGCGTCTCATGGGTGAGGCTTATGACCAGGTTCAGAAAGAAATTGCTCGCGTTCCTTATTCTGTAAAGAAGGGCGACAACAATACTCCACGTGTTGACATTGACGGACGTCTTTACACTCCACAGGAGATTTCTGCAATGATTCTTCAGAAGATGAAGAAGACTGCAGAAGACTATCTCGGACAGGAAGTAACAGAAGCTGTCATCACAGTACCAGCTTACTTCTCTGACTCACAGCGTCAGGCTACAAAGGAAGCTGGTCAGATTGCAGGTCTTGATGTAAAGCGTATCGTCAACGAGCCAACTGCCGCAGCTCTTGCCTACGGTATCGACAAGGCTAACAAGGATATGAAGATTGCAGTATTCGACCTCGGTGGTGGTACATTCGATATCTCAATCCTTGAGTTTGGTGGCGGTGTGTTCGAGGTGCTCTCTACAAATGGTGATACACACCTTGGAGGTGATGACTTCGATCAGGTAATCATCGATTGGTTGGCTTCAGACTTTAAGGCTAATGAAGGTGTTGACCTTACTCAGGATCCAATGGCTATGCAACGTCTTAAGGAAGCAGCTGAGAAGGCTAAGATTGAACTTTCAAGTGGTTCAAGCACAGAAATCAATCTTCCATACATCACAGCTGTAGGTGGTGTGCCAAAGCACCTCGTTACAACTCTTACACGTGCTAAGTTTGAAGCACTCGCTCATGGACTTATCCAAGCATGTCTCGAACCATGTAAGAATGCTATCCGTGATGCAGGTATTTCTACAAGTGAAATTGATGAAGTAATCCTCGTTGGTGGATCAAGCCGTATTCCTGCCGTTCAGCAGATTGTAAAGGATTACTTCGGCAAGGAGCCTTCTAAGGGCGTTAATCCAGATGAAGTTGTTGCAGTTGGTGCTTCTATCCAGGGTGCTATCCTCAATAAGGAAGAGGGAGTAGGTGATATCGTTCTTCTTGACGTTACTCCACTTAACATGGGTATTGAAACTCTTGGTGGTGTCATGACTACTATGATTGAGGCTAACACAACAATCCCTTGCAAGAAGACAGAGGTTTACTCAACAGCAGCTGACAATCAGACAGAGGTAACTATCCGTGTTCTTCAGGGAAACCGTCCAATGGCTAATCAGAACAAGCAGATAGGTATCTTCAACCTTACTGGTATTGCTCCAGCTCGTCGTGGTGTTCCACAGATTGAGGTAAGCTTCGATATCGATGCTAACGGTATCCTTAAGGTTTCTGC
The DNA here is from genome assembly GCA_024695315.1 of Bacteroidaceae bacterium. Lineage (GTDB taxonomy): Bacteria > Bacteroidota > Bacteroidia > Bacteroidales > Bacteroidaceae > Minthosoma. The sequence continues at coordinate 1,467 of JAILIJ010000240.1, read as the reverse complement.
CAAGGATAAGGCTACTGGAAAGGAACAGGAGATCCGTATTGAGGCTTCTTCAGGTCTTTCTAAGGAAGAAATTGATCGTATGAAGGCAGAGGCAGAAGCTAATGCTGAGGCTGATAAGAAGGAGAAGGAGCGTATCGAGAAGATTAATCAGGCTGATTCAATGGCATTCCAGACAGAGAACTTCCTCAAGGAAAATGGTGACAAGATTCCTGCAGAAGATAAGCCAGGCATTGAGGCTGCAGTAGAGGATCTCAAGAAGGCAAAGGATAGTGGTGACCTCGCAGCTATCGATTCAGCCATCAACGCCCTCAACGAGAAGATGCAGGCAGCAAGCCAGAAGATGTACGCAGCAGGAGCTCAGCCAGGTGCACAGCCAGGTGCGAACCCTAACATGGGAGGTTCAGGTTTCCAGGGCGGCCAGCAGGCAGGTCCATCAAGCCAGAATACACAGGATGTACAGGACGCTGACTTCGAGGAGGTCCACTAGTTCAAAGATAACAAACAATAACAATCGGAAACCAAATCCGTGTAGCTCACCGAGTTACACGGATTTGCCGTTTTAAGGGGTTTGGTCTTCGTTATCGATTTCTATCGTTTCCTATCTCATATATGTTCCTTATTTGTACCGCAACAAAAAAGTCGATAAAGTGCAACAAAAATATTTGAGTGAAAATAATGAATTAAAAATGTCGTAAAATGGAAATCGCAAAATTTGAAATCAGAAGAAAATGTATGGTTTGTGGAGAACCATTCATGGCCAAGACTATCGAGTCATGGTACTGCTCTCCCCGATGCTCAAAAATAGCATATAAGCGTCGAAGGGATGAAGAAATCCGTCATTCAAAACTGGACGTAATAGTAAGGAAGATACCCAAGTCTCAGGAGTACGTAAAAGTGTCAGAAGCCTATGCTCTGTTCGGAATCAGTAAAGACACTCTTTATCGACTTATCAGAAAGGGAAAGATTCCTTATGTGAACGCAGGTAAAAAAATGATTAGAGTTAGTAAGACAGAGTTGATGAAGATGTACCCTCTGCGTAAGCATCCTTTGAAAAAGGAAAAGCCTGAGCCCAAACTTTATTCTTTGGAGCCCAAGAACTGTTATACTATCAATGAGATGTGTAAGAAATACCACATGAACGATAGTACGGCATATATGCAGATTAGGAAATACTCAATCCCGACAAGACAGATAGGGAATTATGTATATGTTCCAAAGAAAGAAATCGATAACCTCTATAAATCTGAAGCAAAATGAAGAAAGCAATGCTCCACACGAAAGTGTCTGTCAAACTCCGAAAGTCGGAGTTACGCAACGAATGGTATTTATACCTTGAAGCCTATCCCGTGTTCAAGCCTGGGCATGATAAGCCATGCCGTGAACGTGAGTATCTGAATCGTATCATCACTACCCCCATGTGGGACAAGTCACGCCCAGCCCGATTGAATGACTATGGTGTACAAACCT
>JAILIJ010000226.1 GCA_024695315.1 Bacteroidaceae bacterium | reverse complement strand
ATTTACTATTGGAATGATATCAGATCACCTTTCGACAAATTCATTCCTACAGACAAAGACAAGTTGTTTTGTGGAAATTCGCGAGTGAGATATGCTTTCTTATTGAAAGAATATGTCATTTGAAATTTCCCGTATAAGTTTTTTGTATTGGTACCATAAGCTATATAACCATTCATGAAGAAATGTGGCGAGAGATTAGCAGTTGTGAGTGCTGAAGCTCGGAATCGCCATTTATCGTAATGGTTATGCGAAATTATTGTATTTATAGGACCAATATCAACCTTATTATTTTTAAGTGAGTCACTTGTTTCTACAAAGTTTTCTATGAGTGCTTTGGCTCCAAATATGAAGTATTTAAATCCTTTTATATTTGTTATCTTATCCATGAAAGAACTCATCTTACTTTCACTTTCAGAAAGTTCAACATCGCGAAATTCGTTCCAATACTCTTCGCTTTGCATCTCTGCATCAGGTTCTTTATATGTGTCTCCTTTTATACGCTTAAAAACTGAGTTTGGAATTTCATCGAAGTTTACGTCTTTAATTCTCGTGGTTCGCTGGCACATGAAACTGCCTGACCATTTTGTAAGCTTAAGTTCTACAAGCATATCATTTATAGCAGCTATGCGTTCACCTGAAGGTAGTTCTTCTAATTCTTGTTTAATAATCATGTTATCAACAAAATTAACATCACTACGTTTGGGTATATTTAATTCTACTCGACGTACTTGATATGTGCTGTCGCACATGATATGTAGTTTTCCTGAGAATCCAAAGTCTTGTTGGTTATTAGGTAGAAATCCTAGTTCAATAACTTTTTCGCCACTAATCACAAGGGTGTCTTGGATATAGTAGCGGTAAAAGTTAATGGCATTGTCTGCTATAGGACTTTTGAATTGATATTGGAGTAGTCGGCATTCATTTTCGTATATATCTACGTCAGTGAATACTTCGTTTAGCATTGTCGTGAGGATTTCACCAGTATTTATAAGTTCATTTACTCCTTTATTACTTTCTGCTTTTATTACTGTTTTGGTACTTTTAGGATTTTTTCTGTAAAATACATGCGAGATTTTCTCTTCTACAGTAAGTGGAAGAATTAGTTTTTCTGTTATTGGGTGCATTTCAACATGATCTTTAAGAAATGCAAATTTTTTCCCGTCTTCAGTTTCAAAGATCTTGTCTGTAACATCGTTAACAGAGAAAACCATTTTTTCATATTTATTGTAGTTGTAGAAATCTCTATTGCGCAGATCTGTGTTTTTTTTGTGTGTTATAACTTTTTTCATGAGTTCAACAGCAGGATTATTCTTTCTGGAATATTTTGTTTTTTTTGATGAAACTGTTACTCCAGACAGAATTCGTGACTCAGGAACTAATCTAATGGTTAGATTTTTATTCTTCTTACTATCTTTATTTAACTTTATGACTTTTGTTATATATCCTAAAGTGCGTATAGTAAGTTCTTGCCATGTAGAATCTTCTTTTATTACAAAACGTCCTTTTTCATCTGTCATTTCACCACAGTTTTTGCCTTGATAATAGACGTTTACATAGTCAAGTGGTTGTCTTGTTTTTGCGTCAATTACTTTACCTGTAACCTGTGAATATGTAGAAATTGAAATGAGAGTTGCTATAAAAGTGATGAAAAGATGTTTCATAAATTTAAATAAGACCTTACATTATGTATATTGTTTGATTCAAAGGTTTTGGGGTATAAAATAATCATACTAAATCCCAAAATCTGTACAAAGGTAGTTTTTTTTGAGCAGTAATATTATGTTATTACAACTTCAAAAATGTTCTAAAAGTCGATCTGTCTACTTATGGGGAAATAAATCGTACAAATGGGATATATTTGTAATAATTTCTGTAGGTATAGTTTCGTCTATCAGTTCATCTCCCCAGCCTTTACCTTTTATCCATACAGTTTGGCATCCAATTTGTGTGGCTGGTAATATGTCCTTACTAAATGAGTCTCCAATAACAACTATACTCGAAGCTGGCATTGTTATTTTATTGGTGTTTGTAATGTTATGTAATGCGTCAACACCAAGTTGGAAAATTTGAGGATCTGGTTTACGAACTCCAACAACTGCAGATTCAATGATTTCTTGGAAATATTCAAGTTTGAAGTCTTTTAGAATTGTCTGTATATTACCATAGAAATTGCTTACCAATACAAGAGGAAATTCGCTACTAAGTTTTTGAATGATAGGACGGCTTGTTTCTAGCACATTTAAGACATATTCATAGCAGTATTTAGCTATTGCGTCAGATTTAGTTTTACGTTCCGTATTTGATACATTCCAAACATTTCGTTCTACAAGATTACTTGTCTCCAAATCACATTTGATAGTTAGAAGGTCTAAAAAATTGTGTTCTGGTTTTATGTATGGATGTTTTGCTAATGCACGTTCTGCAAAAACGTAGCTTGTACGAAATTCTTCTTTAGAAACAGGAATTCCAATGCGTTCGTATCCTTCCCATAGTACTTCACTCCAGTGAAGGCTATTTGTGTCGATTGTTCCTCCGTAATCGAAAATAATTCCTTGAATATTTTGTAGCATATTTGTTTTTATAAGAATGTGAAATGTTTTATTCTTTTTCTAGTTCATCTGCTAGTTTTTTGCAGAATCCTTCATGATAGTGTATCATGTGTAATCTTATGGCAGAGAATACGAATATTTCAATTGTGATAACAAGTAGAGGTATATCTGCTAAACAGCTAATGTATAGGAATATTGCACGCCAGTTAAATGTGAGAGCATTAGTCCATTTTAATACAGGGAAGCTTAATTTTCTAAATCTCTCAGTAAATTCTGTTGGAATATTTTCTCCGTATTTGTTACGCAGCAGATTTAATAATCTTTGTAGTTGTGGTGTATCTTTGCTTTGATTTTTACGCCAGTTTGTATAGAAAAATTGAAAGAATTTCTCAATGAAATTGTCTTTCCATGTGAGGCCCTCATAGATTTTTTTCTGTTGGTCGTATGAATCAGCTTCGCTATTATTTTTACCTTTAATAAAAAGAAGGTGTATATTACGGTAGTAGTCGGAACTACGGCATTGCTTAGGATGGCATCCAAATCCATCAAATGCAATGTATAGGAATACTACAAGACACCATATCCATCCTTCAGAAAAAGGTGCTATAGGATGTCTCCACATACGGAATACAAGTGCAAAGTAGATAAATATGTACCATACGTCACCTGCAGCTCCGTCAAGTATTCTTCCAAGTTTTGTTTTTTTACCTGTCATGCGTGCTAGCTGTCCATCTGCGGAGTCATAGAAATTAGCCCATGCAAGTAGAAGAATGCCGAGAATATTGATGTAAAGGCCTTGAAGTCCGGCATATTTATATGAATCAAAATAGAAGCAAATACCGGCTCCAGCACCAAGAAACATAGAGATAATTGTTACTGT
>JAILIJ010000178.1 GCA_024695315.1 Bacteroidaceae bacterium | reverse complement strand
TATATGTAATTAAAGGAGGTGGATTATCGAGGAAATAAAGTGGGGGCAACAAAATTTGCATTTGTTGTACCCCCCTTAATAGTCTCGAAAAGACTTGCGAATGTATTATTAATAATAAATCTTTTCTTACTTACTTGCCTTTATTCTCAGAATTGTGAATGAAGAAGGCTTAAACTCATAGCTAAATTCTTTTGCAAATTTGTTATAATCAGATGTTACAGGAGCAAACTTACGAGGTGATTCAAAGCTATTTTCCTCATTTGCGTTACCTGCGAGTGTAATAACAGTTCCGTTTGCATTTATAGTTTTAGCTCCTTCAATTACGAAATTGCGACGGTAAGTCTGGTCTGTACCGTTGACAACCTTGATAATAAGTTCGCCAGTCATGTCGTCATATCCAGTTTGACAGAAATGACGTGTATGTGCATTTGGCTTTGCAGTTGTTATTTCTTTACCGTCCATGTATAGAGTTACAGAGTCAGGTGTTACGTTAAGCTTAATGTCATACCAGCGGTTAGAATCAACAGTTTGGTTTACTCGGCGTCCTAAAATGTCTGTTACACGTCCGCGGAACATAGGTTGTACAGCTGTATTATTGTTGTTCCATCCAGCTATGTTACAAGCATATCCGTTGCGTCCCTTTTCGTCAAGTCCATAGTAGATGAAGAATCCCTCTTTACCTCCAGTCTTGCGTGCCTTGAGTTCAATAGTGTATTTGTCAGCCTTGAATCCGTTTAGCTGAGCAACTGTAACCTGTTCATCAGATGTTTGGCTAAGAACATTACCTTCAGTCTTGAATTGTCCTTTTATAGTCTTGAAATCTGATGGTTTGTAAGCTTGAGTTTTTCCGTCAGCAGTAGTAATCTTGATGTCCTTATATTCACATTGAGTAGCATAAGTACCAAGACCGACAGCTCCGGCATCGAAAGGTTTAGCTTTACCTGCAGTTGTAGGTTCGCTTACATACACGTTGTAAGATGGGCGATGTTCTGCTGACATTTGCTGTACATAGTAAGAAGAGCGACCGTAGACATCAGTGCTATTGATGTGGATAAGGTTGCAAGGCCAATCTCTTCTGTTTTCATTTTCGAAGAGTGGGGCATAGCTACTCATTTTTACCACATCGCTGTTACGTTCCATACCCATGATAAATGCTGCTTCGCTAAGAGCTGCGAGGTGATTACCAGCTCCAACTCCTCCGTTACAAGCATATTCACCTACATAAATGTCGTGTGTACGTGGTGCATCGTCAAAGAGGTGATTATTCTCAAAGAAGAAGTCAGGATTACGGTACCAGTGTGGGTCTACCATGTATTCACCAGGAACTTGGTTGAGCAGATTGTCTGTGTGTCCAAGAGTATTGATGAAAATGATATTAGGATATTCAGCTTTGAGAATTTTGAAGATGTAGTTGAAATGCTTAACATATTCAGGTCCTACATTCTCGTTACCAATTTCCACGTATTTGAGAGGGAAAGGCATAGGGTGTCCTGCATCAGCACGCATTTTTGCCCATTTGTTCTTAGCAGGGTCAGCAAGAGCATAATCTATTGCATCTCTGAAGTCTTGAACTACGGCATCCATGTCAGACCTGCTGCTTACGAAGTCTCCGTTACGAACAGAGCAAGACATACCTGCATTATTTACGAACATAGCATCCATTCCGAGGTCTTCACAGAACTGTAGGAATTCATGGTATCCTATACCCATAGTAGTGCGATATCCCCAGAGGTCCCATTCTCCGCGTCGTGTCATAGGATCGCCAAGAGTTTCCTTCCATCTTATGCGGTTTTCGTATGTTGCACCTTCCACGATACATCCACCTGGCCAGCGCATGAAACGTGGGTGAAGTCCTACGATCATTTCTGCGACATCCTTTCTAAGACCATTCTTACGTCCCATGAATGTGTTTTGTGGGAAGAGAGATACGTAGTCAACCAGGATAGTACCTTTGTTATCAAACTCCAAAGAAAGTTGTCCTTTAGCAGTATTGCCAGAAGATGTAATTGTGGCTGTGAATTCAGTCCAATCCTTTATCTTCTTAGCTTTGAATGTTGTACTTCCAAGAGACTTGCCGTTGTTGTCGCTAATGCGTGCAGTTATATTTCCCTTGAAGTCATCACTCTTCACATAGAATCGTAGGTCATATTTTTCTCCGTTCTGGAGTCCCATGCCCCAATATCCAGTGTTAGTAAGTACAGCCTTTCCGCCTTTTTCTATGCTAGAAATGTTAAGTTGCATAGCATGTGGAGTGTTAGAGTGGAGTGGTGTACTAACTTTGATAACCTCTCCGCTTACGACGCTTTGCTGCCCAGTAACTTGCCAAGCTGTCATTTTTTTCTCCTCCATATTCCATGGTATGTTCCATTTTCTATTGTTTCGGTGCTCATAGTTCATAGCATCAATAGCAACAGCCTTTCCGTTTTCGTATGTCATACTTGTCGGAAGAACATGCTCTTCGAAACCTCGGTTCTGTACGAGTTCTGCATATAGACCTCCATCACCAGCGTGACTAATCTCTTCGAAGAATATTCCATATAGGCTATTGGAAACTTTTGCTCCTCGCTGAGAAAGGTCAATTTTTATGGCATCTGTTTGAGCCATAGCATTCATGGATAGGGCCATGAGTGCGGTAGTTAGAATTTTCTTATCCATTTTTAATGGTGTTGTAAAAAATTGGTATTAAGTATTTGTTATTAATTGTTTGAAAAACTATATATATGTAATGAATTAATTGTATTTCTTCTGTAAATTATCTCCAGATGTTATGGCTCATTTTCATCAAGTCGTCATCGTGATGTTGAAGAGGTTGACAAGTGTTATCAAGAATCATAGTAACACCAGTTTTTTCGTTATAAGGTTCCCATTTTGGTAGTCCATCAACATTAGGATTTCCTGTCTTGATGAATGCCAACCAGATGCTGCTTATGAGTTTCTCAAATTTATATGCTTTCTCTGATGCACCTGTCATTTCTCTCTGTAGACTTACGTTGTGTAGCATGAAAGGTAATTCCATGCCATGTGAAGCTCCAAGTGCATTGCTTTCAGGTTTCCAAGTGAAGAGATATAGGTATGCAGGTGCACCTCCTTGTTGGCTTTTTGCTTTAGCCTGTTGAACTGCTCCAGCTCGGAATCCTGTGTCTATGTATGTAAGTTCTTTAGGTTCAGCTTTTGGGTATGCCTTATGAAAAGCATCAATGAACAGCTGTCCTTTTTCATTACCCATACGTTTTTTTACAGCCTCTTCAGCTTCTTGCCATGTCATGTTTTTGCTTATGTCGAAAGTAAACTCGTTGAAGTCTGTTCCGATAAGCATTGGTACATCTTTTGAAACAGGTGAAGCTGGTTCAAATGGGTGCTGAGGAAGTATCTTGCCGTCCACAACAGGTGATTGTGGACTTCTTATACCTTTTTTTGCGAGTCTACCAATGGCCTCATTCAGTTGTTCGTATGTATATTTAGAGAAATCTGCATTTTCATTGGCAGGTTCTCCGAGTTCTTCAGCAAAAGCAATACCAAACTTACGTGTTTGTTCTGGTAAAGCCTGACGTGTTGTTGAGCCGCTCTGTATAATAGCACGTTTGAAAAGTCCCTTAGCAGAAGGCATAGCTAAAATGGTAGAGACCTTTCCACCACCTCCAGATTGTCCTCCTATGGTTACCTGGTTAGGATCGCCTCCAAAACGTTCTATATTATCACGTACCCATTCGAGAGCTTTAACAATATCCTGTTGGCCAAGATTGACCGACTGTGAATATTTGCCTCCAAGAGCTGTTAAATCAGAATATCCAAGGACATTGAGTCTATGGTTAAGGTTTACTACTACAATATTTCCTACTTCGGCGAGTGCTCGTCCTTCATAACATGGTAAGTCGTGTCCTGAACCTCCAGCGTATCCTCCACCATGTATCCACACAAATACTGGACGGCGCTGATTATCGTTGATGGCAGGTGTCCAAACATTCAGAACGAGACATCCTTGTTCGTCCATTGGTTCAAGTACGAACTGATTGCCGAAATTATAATCTGTTTGACTACCTCGTTCGTTCCATCTAAAATTTTGTCCTTGTGGTGCTTTAGGCCCATAAAGCTTACATTGTCTCAATGTTGTGAACTTGTCTGGAGCCTGTGGAGGCATGAAACGTTCAGCCTTTGCATATCTTATACCTTTAAAAGTATAGATAGCACCATCTTGATAACCCTCAATTGGACCATAGACCGTTTCTACTCGTGTGTGTGGTCCAGCTGTAATGGGCTGTGCTTTGACATTAATAGCAAATGACAATAATGCCAGAGCAAATAATAATTTGTTTCTTTTTTTCATGATTAGGTCGTTAAGATAAATTGATAAGTTTTTATTTTCTCTGCAAATTTATTTCTTTTGATGTATATTGTACGGTACAGATTAGACATCTTTGTTGCATTTTTTTGCCCAAACAAGTTAAAAAAATAAAAAAATATTGTCCATTTTTTTGTTGATTAAACAGAATCGTTTATTGGACAATGTTTCTATCTTTCTGTATAACATAGCATAATAGAATTGAAGAATAACAATTTTATCCAGGTCATAAATTGTAGATCCAAGGTCAATGAGTCTTCTTTCTATTTTATGTTTTAGATTCATTCGTTTTGGTTTAGTGTCATGCTCAGAACGATTAACATCAAAAATTTATTGAGTAAGTTGTGGTAGAACTAAGACATATATCTGTATATGCAAAATAAGTTTCGTTTCCACATACTTTACCTGTAAATTTCTTCGACAACGGTTCGTATTACCTTCGTATTAGGTTCATAAACTCATTGTCTTTGAAATGCGTTACAAAGATACAAAATAGGGGTTGTGAAAATATGCTTTTTGATACTTTTCGATGCTTTTTGATACTTTTCTATACTTTTTGATACTTTTCGATGCTTTTCGATACTTTTTGATACTTTTCGATGCTTTTCGATACTTTTCTATACTTTTTGATGCTTTTCGATGCTTTTCGGTACTTTTTGATACTTTTCGATACTTTTCGGTACTTTTTTTTATTCATGAAGTAAAAACTAGTCTTTGTGGGCATAAAAAAAGAGAAAACCTATAACTTATTCTTCGCGAACGAGTTATAGGCTTATATTCTCCAACATTATATGGTTACGTAATTCTAAAGTATTTAAGCTTAATTCTAAAGTTTGCAAACAAAGTCTGTAAACTTTAGTTCGGAGCCGAACCTCACGGTTGAGCATTCCTTTATTTCGTATTATTATGAGTAAAGATCGACTTTTGTCGTCGAATAAACATTGTGAAGTAAAACACTTTGTTTTTTTTGACATTGCAAAGGTACGGCGAATTATTATAGTTTGCAATACTCAAAACATGTGATTTTGTGTGATATAAATATGTTATATAAGTAATCTCTAAAAGATTACGTTATTAGAATACCTAAGGAGATAACTTATTCATACTTTTATCTACCTTTATTTAGGTAATGGTG
>JAILIJ010000168.1 GCA_024695315.1 Bacteroidaceae bacterium | reverse complement strand
AAGATTAGATCTCATAGGGTCGTCAAAGACGATGACGTTGATAGGATGCAGGTGTACAGGTGGTGACATCACAGCCGAGCATTACTAATAGCCCGTCAGCTTTGCCGCTCGCAGCAGCAGGCATATACAATGGAATACATTTCCACTTGATTCTTCTTTCCACAGTCAATAATCGAACCGAATAACTTCATGTCTGCAAGTCAAAGGCACAAAGCAAACGCTAAAGTCAAAGACAAAACAAAAAAAATAACAATAAAAAGCAGTCAAAAAGAAGTAAAAGACATATTTGGGTGTTTTTAGCCTCGGGGTTCCACCTCTTCCCATCCCGAACAGAGAAGTTAAGCCCGAGCGCGCCGATGGTACTGCACCGCAATGTGGGAGAGTAGGTCGCCGCCTTCTTGAGAAGCCTCCGAAGAGTAATCTTCGGGGGCTTTCTTTTGTGTGTTTAAATTTCTAGGTGGGGCTAAGGCTTTCTAGAAGGTCTAGTCAAGTCTGTTTTTTATAGTGGGGCTAGAAATCATTGCCATCCTTTTTTTTAGTCATCAAGAAAAAATACATTTTTTGAGTTTCTTTTTTGCAATTTAATTCTTTTGCTTTATCTTTGCTTTATGAATTGGTTCGCTCGTATTAGAAATATTAAATACCTTTTGTTTGGCTTTGCAATAGTTATTGCCTTAGTTTCACTTCTAGCATCTAATTATCTTATTCGAGACTTGAAAAGTGAAGAGAATAATGATATGGAAGTGTGGGCAGAGGCTATGCGCTCCTTGAATACTGCAGATGAAAACACAGATCTAAATCTTGTGCTTAAGGTCTTAAATGGCAATAACACTATCCCTGTTCTTGTTTTAGGAAGTGATGGGGAAGTGAAAACGTTTAGAAATATTGAAATAGGATATTATACCAAGAAAGATTCTATTTATGCTCTTAAATCTTTGGCTAAGCGGATGATGGTGGAAGGTAAAGTTATTCGTATAGATTTGCCTGCTGATGAGGAGGGCGTAATTGATTATATTAATATTTGTTATGATGAGTCTTTGATGTTAAAAAGACTTGAAGCTTATCCTTTTGTACAACTGGCGGTTGTCATAGTGTTCGTTATGGTCTCTATCTTTGCTTTATTTGCCGCTGCAAGGGCTGAACAGAATAAAGTGTGGGTGGGACTTTCTAAGGAAACAGCTCATCAGTTAGGAACACCAATTTCCTCATTAATGGCATGGTCTCAAGTTCTTAAAGATACTTATCCTGATGATAAGATGATTCCTGAAATGGATAATGATATAAAACGCCTAGAACGTGTGGCAGATAGATTCTCAAAGATAGGGTCTTTGCCAGAACCGAAACCAGAGGATGTGGTTGAGGTCGTCAAAAGGGTAGTCACATATATGGATCATCGTACATCTGATAAGGTTCGTTTTATGACTAATATGTCACAGGAACCTGTTATTGTGAATCTCGTTTCTGCTTTGTTTGAGTGGGTTTTGGAGAATTTATGTAAGAATGCGGTTGATGCTATGGATGGAAGTGGCACAATTGATATAAGTGTTACAGAAGATATAAACTTTGTGGTTGTCGAGGTTTCTGATTCTGGTAAGGGTATTTCTAAAAATAATTTTGAATCCATTTTTAAGCCTGGTTTTACAACAAAGGAAAGAGGATGGGGATTAGGACTGTCTTTGGCAAGAAGAATAGTTGAACAATATCATAAAGGCAAGATTTTTGTGAAGTCTTCAGAATTAGGCGTAGGTACTACTTTTAGAATAGAATTACCACGAGTCCTGTGATTTGTTGACTTTTATTGTTCTGTTTTTATTGGCGTTAGTCATAATATTTAAGAAAAAAACTTTTATTTTTAAAAAAGGTGGTCAAAAAATCTTTGAATGACATAGATATTTTGTAACTTTGCATGCTGAATGAATACAAAGAATACATATAAGATTGATTTGTTAGGTTCACACTTCGATAAAAGGGATTTTTCTTTTAAGGAAGATGATGATTTTTTTAAGGAAATTGATGGACTGATAAATCGTGGCTGTGTCGATACTACTGTTAGTTGTGTCTGCACAGGTACTGTGTTCAAGTTTTATGTTCATTCAACAGGATACGTAATCGTTCCATGTGATAGGTGTCTTTCCGATCTCGAATTGCGGATCGATACTTCGGATGAACTTGTCGTAAAATTGGGAGATGAATATTCTGATGACGGAGACTGTGTTATTGTTCCTGAGACTGAAGGTTATATTGACCTAGCACAGTTTATCTATGAATTTATTGCTCTTAGCATGCCGATAACGTGTACTCATGAACCTGGGAAATGTGATGACGCGATGATGCAGGAACTCAGCAAGCATCAAACTGCCCGAAGCAGTTATGACGATGATACGAGTGATGATTCAAACGAGCCAAAGCCTATTGATGAGCGATGGCAAGTATTAAAAGATTTAATTAATAAATAAAATAGAAAAAAATTATGGCACATCCAAAAAGAAGACAGTCAAAGACTAGAACACTTAAGAGAAGAACTCATGATGGTGCAACAGCACCTACACTTGGCGTATGTCCAAATTGTGGCGAATTCTATATTTATCACACAGTTTGTCCTTCATGCGGTTACTATAGAGGTAAGATTGCTATCGCTAAGGAAGCAGCTATCTAAAATATACTAATCAGCGAAAGCCTACAATATTATGGAAAAGATTAATGCTGTTATAACAGGTATAGGTGGATATGTTCCTAATTATATTCTCGACAACGAGGAGATGTCTCAAATCGTTGAAACAAGTGATGAATGGATTATGGAACGTATTGGCGTAAAAACACGTCATATCCTTAAACCTGAACAAGGTGCGGGAACTTCTTACCTTATGACAAGGGCTGTAAAACAACTCCTTGCCAAAACAAAAGTTGACCCAGATACTATTGAGGCGCTGATTGTTGCTACTACTACTCCAGATTATCATTTCCCATCAACGGCTTCACTTGTAATTGGTAATTGTGGACTAAAGAATGCTTATGGCTTCGATATGGAGGCTGCATGCTCTGGTTTCCTATATGCTATGGAGGTGGGCGCAGGACTTATTGCTACAGGACGAAATAAGAGAATCATCGTATGTGGTGGTGATCATATGTCTTCTATGACTAATTATGAAGATAGAAATACTTGTCCTATTTTTGGCGATGGTGCTGCTTGCGTGTTGATGGAGGCTACAACTGAAGAAGTCGGCTTAATGGATACATATTTCCGTGTTGATGGTCAGGGCTATCCACCACTTCACATGTCTGCTGGTGGTTCGGCAAAAATGCCAAGTCATGAGACTGTTGACAATCGTGAACATTATGTTTACCAGGAGGGACGTACAGTTTTCAAACATGCTGTGACTAATATGTCTGATGCTGTAGAAACAATAGCCAAACGTAATAATCTTTCAAAGGATAATATTACATGGCTAATTCCTCATCAAGCTAATGTTAGAATAGAGGCTTCAGTTGCTCGTCGACTTGGATTGAGTGAAGAGCAGGTGATGATAAATATTGATCACATGGCTAATACTTCTGGTGGAACATTACCTTTGGCTTTGTGGGAATATGAACCAAAATTAAAGAAAGGTGACAAACTTGTATTTACTGCTTTTGGAGCGGGATTTACTTGGGGCGCATCTTACATGATATGGGGATATGATGGCAGCAAGTTTGCTGACACACCAGCTGACTTCTATCAAGAAGGAAAGATAAGCCGCGAAGAGTGGTATGCTAAACGTAGTAAAGAAGAATAATTTAATCTTAAATTATTATAGAAAGCGCATCGCTATGTGACGGTGCGCTTTTTTAATTAGAATCATAACTATTATGCACAAGTCAGGGTTTGTAAATATTGTTGGTAATCCTAATGTGGGAAAGTCAACTCTTATGAATCTCCTTGTTGGAGAGAGAATATCAATAGCTACTTTTAAGGCTCAGACAACTCGTCATCGTATTATGGGTATTATTAATGATGATGAAGCTCAGATTGTTTTTTCTGACACACCAGGTGTGCTGAAACCTAATTATAAGTTGCAGGAGTCAATGTTGGCTTTTTCGGAAAGTGCTTTGGTAGATGCTGATGTTCTTTTGTATGTTACGGACCCTGTTGAGAAAATTGATAAGAATAGTGATTTTCTTCAGAAGGTAGCAAAGATTGATGTACCTTTGCTTGTGCTTATTAACAAGATAGACCTTACTAATCAAGAAAATCTGATTAAGATGGTCGAAGAATGGCATTCTGTTCTTCCAAAGGCAGAAATTCTACCTATTTCAGCTCTTAATAAGTTTAACATTGAACCGGTGCTGAAAAGGATAAAAGAATTGTTGCCGGAGTGTCCTCCTTATTTTGATAAGGACCAATTGACAGATAAGCCTGCACGTTTCTTTGTTAGCGAGATTGTTCGTGAAAAGATACTTTTGTATTACGACAAAGAAATACCATATTCCGTTGAGGTGGGCGTCGAAAGCTTCAAAGAGGATGATAAACATATACATATAAATGTTGTTATATATGTGGAGCGCGATTCACAAAAGGGTATTATTATTGGCCATGGTGGAAAAGCGCTTAAGAAAGTTGCAACGGAGGCTAGAAAGAGCCTGGAGAAGTTCTTCGGGAAAACTGTTTTCTTGGAGACTTTTGTAAAAGTAGATAAAGACTGGAGAAATTCAGATAAGGAATTGAACTTGTTTGGGTATAATCCAGAATAAATAATTAATTAAAAGTCTATTCCTGCCCTTTCCGAAGGATTGGGAGAGCCATCAGGA
Source organism: Bacteroidaceae bacterium (assembly GCA_024695315.1). GTDB lineage: Bacteria > Bacteroidota > Bacteroidia > Bacteroidales > Bacteroidaceae > Minthosoma. The sequence continues at coordinate 877 of JAILIJ010000168.1, read as the reverse complement.
ATAAGATAGTATTAACCGCAAAAGGTGATTATGGCTCTCTGTTCGTGAGAATTACAGAAATGGGAAATTTAGTAGCTATCGTGGGACGACCAAATGTTGGTAAGTCTACGCTTTTTAACAGATTGACAAAAACTCGTCATGCTATTGTAAGTGACGAGGCTGGAACAACACGTGACCGTCAGTATGGCAAGTGCGAGTGGGGAAACAAAGAGTTCTCTGTAGTTGATACTGGTGGATGGGTTGTAAATTCCGACGATGTCTTCGAAGAGGAAATAAGACGACAGGTTCTTATTGCAATAGAAGAATGTGACGTTATTCTTTTTCTTGTAGATGTTAAAACTGGAATTACGGACCTAGATATGGCCGTGGCTAATATTCTAAGACGAAGTAAGATTCCTACAATATTGGTAAGTAATAAGACTGATACGAATGAGTTGCGCTATGATTCTGCAGAATTTTATAGTTTAGGATTGGGCGAACCTATGTGTATTTCTTCTCTTACGGGAAGCGGAACTGGTGATTTGCTTGATGCTGTAGTTGGCAGTTTCACAAAAGAGATGCAAGAAGTCGTAGAGGAAGATATTCCTAGAATCGCAATTGTGGGACGACCAAATGCAGGAAAGTCTTCTATTGTAAATGCATTTTTGGATGATAACCGAAACGTGGTTACGGATATTGCCGGAACTACTCGTGATTCGATTTATACTAAGTATGAGAAATTTGGTTTTAACTTCTATCTAGTAGATACTGCAGGTATTCGAAAAAAGAACAAGGTTACAGAAGACTTGGAATACTATAGTGTAATGCGTTCTATCCGTGCTATAGAGAATTCAGATGTATGTGTTCTTATGGTAGATGCTACTCGTGGTATTGAGGG
>JAILIJ010000090.1 GCA_024695315.1 Bacteroidaceae bacterium | reverse complement strand
GGAGCTGGATTAGCTGCGATTGGAATGCCCGTTATAATTATTGGCGTTGCCGTTTTACTTTTCATCTTGTTTTTGTTGGCTGCAACAGCAATAGGCGCAAACACACCACTTGCAGTAAATGGTGTAGCAGTAACAGAGGGGAAGTTTGTCAATGATGATGTAGCAGAGGAAGTGGCAGAAAGTTATTATGACACACGCTCTGGTGTAAAAGTAGGGTATGATGCGCAAGCAAGTCTACAAGATATACAGTTGATGAAATATGCCGTACAAACAATCTTTGCAAAGGCAAAGAATTGGTATTACACCATAGTAGATGGGGTATCTGTAAAGACAGAAACAGGAGAAGAAGTAACAGATGAAGACATTTTAAAGTTGCAAGAAGCAGGCGATTATGAAGGTGTATTAAATGTGTATCGGCAATTAATAGACCAATATCTCGAAAAATCATATTCAGAAGCCCGTGAACGAGTGCTTTCTCAGGCGTCTTCTTTAGGATATGACGAAGGATTGACAAATGATAGTTTTAACCGAAATGTAAACGTCTTTTCTAATGTCAATTATGCGTCTATATTGGCAGCATATAGTATCGGTGACAATTATGAATACACTTCACTTGCGAGATTTAAGAGTGAACTTCGGAAAATCAAGTGGTGTACGGAAGACATGACAAGAGCCGAGCAAGAACAAATCGAACCATATATTGTATATAGTTACCTAGACAAACGAGTAGAGGTTGATTATATGGAATATCTTCGTAAAGAAGGGAATGGTTCTATCGCCATGCAAAACGCGGTAAAAAAATCCTTAAACACAGAGAAATGGTATCTAACAGAAGATCAAAGTAAATGGGATGAAAAGAAACAAGCGTATCAACGCTCTTTAAATACCGCACAAAAAAATTATAATGATGCGATAGCAAATTATAATGATGCAGCAAAGAAGAGGGATTATTATAAAGCACTTGTCGATTTTATCAAAATGTTTAACAGCAAATATCAAGAGACAGATACCTATAAATCATATATTTATTATGCAAATCTAGCGAATACTTATCTAGCGAGAGCCAATGCGTATCAAAATGAAATCAATAGTTTAAAAAAGAGTATTTCTGATTGCAATACACATATCAATGACTTGCAGAAACAGATAGATAAGATTAATAAGAAATATGATGAAGTATCAAAAGACCGAAGTAAAGCGAAAATATCCATGGTAAAGTACCATGACGATAAAAAGGAAATCACGGTTTACTATCAAGAGACAAACGCCGATGGTTCTCCCGTAGTTAAAGAAACACTTGGAAAAGAGTATTTAGATACAGGAAAGGAAATACCAAAGTTTGAAGAACTAACGTGCTATTCCAATTTAAAGGATAATACCTATTACGAAAAGAGTGGCACGGAAGTCGTTTACCCAAAACTTACTGTAATTGCTTATGGTGAAGTGCGTTTGACGGCTGCCAATACTACGGGTGAGTTTTTAATCAAAGAATTTGGTTATGAACCGAAAGGAGAGTATGAATTATCAAAAGACGCCCCAAACCCAATCACAAACTTGCAAGCATACCAAAACTTTTACGATGTAATAGCAGAAAAGTCCGACCTTGCAACGTATGTAAATGCAACTACAGGTGTCAGTATTAATACCTTTGGTGATGTATATACGGCAACACAGATAGAAGAGATGATTAATGCAGCCGGGAATATTTCTGGAAATAGAAAGGAAATATTAAAGTACGCATTATCTTTATGTGGACGTGTTATGTATCAGTGGGGTGGTAGAACTACGAACCTCGGATGGCAAAGTGGATGGGGAACGCAAACCTTGGATGGGAAAGATATTGGACTAGACTGTTCTGGTTTTGTTCAATGGTGCGTTCATAACGCAATGCCAGAGGACAATGTATGGCAGCTACTAAATACAACAGCAACGATTACGAGTAATTGTATTCCGATTAATGGTGGCCAATTAAAACCGGGAGATTTGGGAACAACGGAAGCTACGGGAAAACACGTAGGTATTTTCCTTGGATATGATGCACAAGGAAATCAGCTATGGGTACACGCACCACAAACAGGAGAGTGCATTAAAGTATCTGCTCGTTCGTTTAATTATTATTGGCGAATACCATCTGCAAATATTGAAGGAAATAATTTCGAAAGCGAGACATATGATCCATTAAATCTAACGACAGTTACTAATATAGATGAAATGTATGTCATTACTTATACGCTTTACGGAGAGGCGAGAACCGATGATGGATTAAGAGCCGTATCAGAAGCGTGCAATAACCATTCCATAGCCTCAAATATATCAATGTACGATCAAGTTACCTATTATAACGGAAAATCATATTATTTAGACGCATATAAACGATTATTTGTTGTACAGGACGCTGAATTTATAAAAAATTGTCCCGTACCAACATCCACACAATACGAAATCGTGCAAGATGCCATGAATGGAACGCGAGTATTCTTTAAAAATGGAGATACGCCACATCCCGTTATGTATTGGCGTTCTCACGGTACGAATCCGGGTTCAAAGTATACGTTCGTTAAAGAAGTTGGCGGCAATGATTTTTATTATGCGAACTAGGACGTAAGAGAAGAGAATTTATTCTCTTCTCTTTTTCTTATCTTGTGATTTTTTACTTGAAAAACCACGAAAAACAAAATATACGAATACATAATAATAATGAAAGGAGATAGAAAAATGGCAAATTTTTACACAATCCCAGAGAATTTAAACGACGGGAAAAAGTTTTTTGGTATCAAAAATAGAAATCTCATTGAAACTGCGGTAATCGAGGTGGTTTTATTTAAGTTATTATCCGCATTGCCTATTTTTATCACATACAAAGCATTAGTAATGGTAATTCCTATGGTCGCTTTGGGAATATTGAGCGTTATTGGAATCAGAGGAGAAAGCTTAACCGAATTTTTATATTCAACTTTTAAGTTTTACCACAGAAAAGCCAAAAT
>JAILIJ010000062.1 GCA_024695315.1 Bacteroidaceae bacterium | reverse complement strand
AAACCGCACAAAAAGTGAATATCACACACGCCATACAAAGACGATAATAACGATTAAATTCCACGACTTTCATTTCATTTAAAAATTACATTTTTAAGGATATGCAAATATAAACATTCTTAAAATATCCGAACACAATTCTATAGAATTTTCTTCATATCCGCATTTAAATTCCTTAAAAATCTATCACACAAAATCCGTCACATCGTCCCTGCAATCCCTCACTCTTTCTCTTTCCTGCCAAATCTAGACTCAGCCATATTCACGTCCCAAACTAACGAGATTACCGACCTTTTCACGCCTTTCTTACTTCCGCCAGTCCCGTTACATATCAACAAAAGAATAATCATCAAACCCTCTAAGCCCTTTGTGCCTTATGGCTACGAGACTCGAAGTGAACCCATCGCTATCATTTGCCCACCGCATTGCTTGTCACATCCGCTAATATAGCATTTGGACAAATCGTCAATATCGTTCAGCTTTCTTTCGCTTCGATTCTACGATTATCATATTTTTATTCCTCTCCCCTACTGATTATATCTCAACAAGTTTACGCCAATAATCCTTCTCCACCATCTTTTCAAATTTATCTCGTGTTCCTTTCGGAATCTTGATTGACTTAAGAGAATAACACCCAGAGAACGCGTGATATCCAATATGAGTCACGGAGCTGGGAATGGTGATCTCACGAAGAGAAGAACAACCAGAGAACGCAAAATTTCCAATATGAGTCACGGAGCTGGGAATGGTGATCTCACGAAGAGATTCACACCAGGAGAACGCAAAAGCTCCAATCTGAGTTACGGAGTTGGGAATGGTGATCTTACCAAGAGATTCACAACTAGAGAACGCAGAATCTCCAATATGAGTCACGGAGCTGGGAATGGTAAAAGTGTTTGCTTTTCCTATATATGCTATAATCTTTGTCATATCGGAAGTATATAATGCATCATCACGAAATACGAAATGCTTTGACTGACAATTGATATTAAACAAGGCGCCACAATATACAAATGGATTTGATCCAATATGAGTCACGGAGCTGAGAATGGTGATCTCACCAAGAGATTTACACCAAGAGAACGCAGAATCTCCAATATGAGTCACGGAGCTGGGAATGGTGATCTCACGAAGAGAAGAACACAAAGGGAACGCCCCATCGCAAATAACCTCCGTTCCTGGCAAAATATTATATGACAACAAATCATCGTTTCCTCTCAACAATCGTTTTCTGTCCTTACTATATTTTACTCTATATTCATCTATCCAAGCATCATCAAGTTCCTCTTTTGTGGCCTCTGTGCTGATAGGGATGTCGCAAATTTGAGATTGTGCAATATTTGTTTTTTGCGTGTTCTTTTTCATAAATGTATTTATTTTAATGTAAATTCGACAAAATATAATTGATTATAAATTTTATAAAATGTAAAAGTTGTTGTGACTATATAGTGACCAATTGCATATTAACAGAACTTTCACTATGCTTCACAGGAAGCAAAGTTATGAAAAAATTCCTTTTTGACAAATGTATTCTACATTTTTTTGACTCGTTCGACATTTTAGAATGACACGTTACTCATTCCGCGAACAAAATCTTACATTTACCCACCCTAATAAGTGCCTCCTAAGACGCATTTTAGCCTCATTTCTATGCTTTTTTCTGCATTTTCTTCTCATTTACAGAGTGTGAAGGTGATGTACTGCAACAACCATTTGCACGATTTACACAGTCAAATTACCCATTTTATAGGTTCTTCGGGGTGAAAAAAGGCCAATTGACAAGATTGTTGTAAGTATATGTCGCATATTTCGTTCCTTCCGTGGACTTTAAAACGAAAGGACGGTGTTACGTTCACTCGTCATTCCTCGCACAATCTAAGCACTTCACCACACAAAAAATTTATCAAAATCCTTCGGAAACCCTTCGTAAATCTTTCGGAAGAACACGATTGCCATTTGTGCTTTTCGTTTCTTTGTATAGTAAAGAAGACCAAACATGTTTTTACAAAATATGGAGCCTAATTTTGGCAGACACACTTCGTTTTTTTACAAAATAGATACAATAAACTGTTTATTTAATTTAAGCTTCGGAAATTCAGCAAGAGTTAACATATAAAAATAGCTTTCATGAGTCAAGAAAAGTCATGGCGTATTGTAAGTATAGTTACCCACCATAGCCATGACAAATCATATAAATCTATTCAACAATATCATTCGTTCTGCCTAACAAACTCATAGTTCTTTACGCCCTTTTCAGCCAAAAGCCGTTTTATCCTATCAATATGATTCTGGGTTACATCTCGGCCAATATTTATACGTACATGATGATCTGCACGAATAGCCACTTCTTCCAATTTATTACTTATGTTATCATACGAACCAGCCCATGTAGTATACTGGTAGTCTTTCCAATTGAAACTATCATTTATACCCGACTTCACATAAATAGTAGATTTTACAGTATGTCCTTCAGGAACTTTTCCCGTTAGCAAAATTGTAAGTTCAGGATTTATATTACCCTTAATATTTTTTGGCACCTCAACTGGCATTGTTGTTATATCCACAATATAACGATTTCCGTCAGGACGAACCGTCATTTTCCTAAGAGCAGAGGCTTGAACATCAGGTAAGTTATGTACATCGAGCACCTTACCGTTAAGCCTGATGGTATGATTTTTAACATGGAACATGTAAGGCATAGGCGTTTCTTTATGTTCTTCGACGAAAGAAGAATTATTAAACTCTATCCACGCCCCTTTACACCAAGCCACGCATATAGCATCACCTCGCTTGGATATTATTGAGCCATCATCCTTATTCACTATGAAAGCAGTCAGCATTTTCTTATCACTCTTAGGAATTTCTACGGTCTCAACTTTTTTCTTTTTCTCTGGGGAAGCCATATAAAAAGCCGCGAATAACATTCCACTAATAAATACTCCAGCAAGGAAAATAGCAGCAATATGCATCCAACGATTTGAAGATGCTTTCTTAGCATAATGCCTCTTCTCAAACCTATCCCATTCAGCCTCAACATCCACCCTTTGTCCTCCCTCTTTGTGTTTATAAGCCTGCTTAGCATCTACCATAAGCCGATATGCTTCACGCGTTTCATCATCTGCATTAATGATCTCGCGAATCTCCTGTTCTGAATATGCTTCAATATTCTCAAGCATTTCCAAAAGATTGATTATGTTTTGATTTGTCTCCATACCTATAACATTTTATTTCGTTTATACTGCCTCTGAACATTTTGTATAGATGTTGAGAGATACTTAAAAACTGTCTTAAGGTTCATATCCATTTTTTGGGCTATTTCCTTAAGCGTCAGACCACCCTCAAAACGCAACCTAAAAATTGTGCGATGAGGTTCTTGCAAATACGATTCAGCAAAGTCATAGAGATTTTTCAGCGCAGCCATTCTTTCCTGGTCATTCTGCCATTCCGTCTCTATATCCTGCGAATACAATCCGCGTACCTGTTCTGTAAAACTCTTTTTTCGAATCCTATTCAGACAACCATTACGTACAGCAGTCATCAAGTAAGAGCGTATTTTCTCTTCAGCTGGAACGATATCACTCTCCATCATCTTGAGAAAAATATCATGAACAATATCTTTTGCTTCTTCCTCGTCATATAACAATATTTTGGCCAATTGAAACATATCATTATAATGGCTACAGAAAATTCTTTTTAATTTTTCTTTTACAATCATTTTATTCTTTTTTAGGTTTCCCGACGTCAGTCAATTCATAATAATAGACACTTGGGGAATAGCTTTTTCTACAGCTAAGGTATTTTTTCGTCATATATTAAAAATTTCCTTTCTACAAATGTAATCATACGGATAGTAAAAAAAGAAGAAAAAAGGAAGAAAAAAAGACTTTTCGCAGAAGTATTATGTTAAAATACAGA
>JAILIJ010000049.1 GCA_024695315.1 Bacteroidaceae bacterium | reverse complement strand
TTATTAAAAACGTATGATTTTATTTTACGATAATCTTTTTGCCTTTTACTACATAGATACCTTTAGCCAAGCTATTAATTTTTTCTGCAGTTATATCTGTAGCTATAAGATTTCCAGAAACGGTGTACACATTAACTTTTTCGCTATTATTAACAACAGAGTTGATGTTTGTAGCATCACCAGCCTTGATATGGTTGATAACAAGTTCTGTTGTATTTCCGCTTGATAGCTGTATATAGCAACGTGTGGCTAAGAATCCTGATTCGATATTGTCAACATTCACGAAAGAAGCTTCTGAATTATCTTTTGCAAGAATACCATATAGGCCTTTTGAACTAGTCTTTTTATTTGCTGCTGCAAAAGTTACTGTTTCACCAGTTTGTGCTGCTGTGTATGAAATAGAGGCATTTTCATCCTCAATCATAACATCTTCAGCAAGAATTCTCTTATTAGTAGATGCACCTCCATAGTATAGAATGTATGGTGTATTTGCCTTTATACCTTCTTCCTTGCAATCTTGGAAATTGAGCTTAAGTCCTGAGCCATCATTTTCCACTCCGGCAAGTTTTTCAAGACGATAATCTGTACCGAGAATTTCAGTAATCTTATCTTCCGAGAGATCGAAAGGAAGAGATATAGTGTTCCATCCGTTGAAGAAATAACGATAGACAGTTACGTCCATAGTCTTGTTAGCATACTTCGTGATATTTGTACCATTGTAAGTGCTAAGAGTCAGTTTCTCTTGAGCGTTACCTGCTAGGCATGAAAGCGCAAAAGCAGCCATGATGTAAAATTTCTTCATGTTGAATATACTTTAAAAGTTAATATTTTCGATATGTTTATAGTTTATACTATTTTGTTATTTCTTTTATAAGGCCATTTCTGTATGCAAAGAGAAGTTCCTTTAAGTCATTTATTTTAGCTTGTAGAACTTTACCTTTATCTGTGTCCTTAACTTGCATTCTTTGAGAGTTCATTTCGACGATTTCAGTTGCACTCTTGATATCTTCTCCGGTTCTTATGGCATGTTCTGCCGACTGGAAAGGCTGGTGTTGTACCAGTTCAAGTCCCCTAGAGTGGAAAGTAAGAGTGTATCCAGCAATACCAGTCTTTGGCTGATAGGCTTTTGAGAATCCTCCGTCGATAACAAGCAATTTGCCATTAGCCTTGATTGGTGATTCTCCGCTTACAAGTTTTACAGGTACATGGCCATTTATGATATGTCTATGTTTGCCTTCAACTCCGAAACTATCGAGGATCATATCTACAGTCTTTTCGTCGTTGTTATACTTGTAGTAAAAACCTTTCTCTTCAGCATGAGTTGCTTTATCTTTGATGAAATATCTCTCAAAAGTTGCCATTTTGTCCTTGTCGAACAGAGGCGAGTCTTTACCACACCACAGATACCATATATAGTCTCTTGCATATAATTTGTCTTCAGGACTGACATCAGAACTGAAAGCCCTTCTTATCAGATGTCCAGTCTTTTTCATCAGTCTTATGCCGGCATATTTTTTACCTTGTATCTCGACTTCTTTGAGTGTGCCGTCCTCGTTGAGAGGAACAGAAGCGTGGAACATGAGGTTGCTGTTGGCAATAGAATACATACATCCGTGTGAAAGCATGCACTCGATATGTTTTTGAAGCTTATCACTTGTCAGGAAAGAATGCTCAATTTTTTTCATTAGGGCCTCTTCTTCCTTTGTGAGTTCGCTTTGGTGTTTTGGGTTTAGAGTAGGGAAGTTCTTATCTGTCATCTCATACTCTTTTCCATCTATGGTGCAAACACCCTTTTTCAGATCTATCTGGTCGAGAAGCTTGCGGCTATCCATATTATACTCTGGATGCCTATTAATGATTTTAGCTTCCTCTTTAAACTGAATGATAGCAATAGCCTTGTGCATTTGTGCTATAAGGCGACCATCTTTTTCATCTTCCACTTTTCCTCCGTCACATATTTGCCTAAACTGAGTACAAGGATCATTCTTGTAAGTGTCCATAGCGAATGTAGCGAGCGGCAAAAGGTTTATTCCGTATCCATCTTCGAGAGTAGCCATATTGCCATATCTGAGAGAAAGTCTCAGAACGTTACACATACAAGCCCTGTTACCAGCTGCAGCTCCGAACCATTCCACGTCATGATTACCCCAAACCATATCAAAGTTTTGGTAATTACAAAGCGTTTCCATGATGAGATGAGCTCCAGGTCCTCTGTCGAAGATATCTCCAAGAATGTGCAGACGGTCAATAGCCAATCGTTGTATAAGTTTACAGATAGCTATAATGAATTGGTCTGCTCTTTGAGTTTCGATAATGCTCTGTACAATCACATTGTAATACTGATATTTTTTGTCAGAAACAAGAGGTGATTCATGGAGCAACTCCTCAATTATGTATCCGAAGTCCTTTGGTAAATCCTTACGGACTTTAGAACGTGTATATTTTGAACTTACCTCGCGACAAACTTTAATCAACTGGTTAAGTGTGATTGTGTAGTAGTCCTTGAGGTTAGGCTCTGTCAGTTTAATCAGTTGGAGCTTCTGCTCCGGGTAATAAATTAGGGTGCACAGGTCTTTCTTTTCTGTAGCCCTAATAGTGTTACCAAAAATGCCTTCCACCTTACGTTTGATGTATCCCGATGCATTTCGTAAAATGTGGTTGAACGCTTCGCTTTCCCCATGTGGGTCGCTTATGAAGTGTTCTGTAGGCTTAGGAAGGTTCAGAATAGCTTCAAGGTTGATGATCTCTGTACTGGCCTCTGCGATGTTTGGGTATGTAAGTGCCAAAAGTTGCAGAAATCTTATGTCTTCCTTTATAGTTTCTTCTGTGAGCATGTTTTCTGTTCTGTCCATATCTTATAAAGGTTTATATGAGGTTATGTATTTCTTGCAAATATACAAAATTTATAATACAAAAGATATTTTTTCAAAGAATATTTTGATTTTCTTATTTTTTGTTCACATTTATTGGCAAAAAACATGCCATGTGATGGTTTATGATGTAGGATAAATGTTTTTTCATCTATGTCTGTTTACATCAAAAGCGAAAGTGCCTCTCTTCACAGAGAAGCACTTTCATTTCTTTCAATAGGTATTAGTTTTTAAGGTAAAAAGATTGTTTTCAGGATAACTGTTGCAAAGTTACGTGGATTTTTTAAAATTACAAGACTATAAAGTATGTTATACAACATATTTTAACTATTTTGTGTATTTTTCTTATATTTTCGAAGTAAAACAGGCGCTGAAGTGTAATAATTTGTAAAAATCTCAAATCTCATATAATATTTATTAGTTATCTTTGCAAATAAAAAAATAATCATTCATAAATATTATGTATCAAAAAACGGAAATGCCTGAAAAGGGTACGTATCATATGGTTGTTGATCCTTTTGATGTGGATTTTACAGGACGACTTACAATTGGACAATTAGGTAATCATCTATTAAATGCAGCAGGTTTTCATGCTAATGAAAGAGGATTTGGTATTGAAAGACTGAATGAGGATGACAATACGTGGGTGCTTTCTCGTGTTGCTATGGAATTTACGGAATTGCCGCGTGAATATAGACACTTTACGGTAGAGACGTGGATTGAGAATGTGATGAGGCTTTTTACAGCTCGTAATTTTTGTATTCGTGACCAGTTTGGTAATCCTATTGGATACGCACGTACTATTTGGGCTATGATCAATCGTCAATCCCGAAAACCTGTCGACCTTTTTTCTATAAATGATGGTCGCCTTGGAGAATGGGCTCTAAAAGACGAACAATGTCCTATTGAGGGGCCTACAAAAATCAAGGTGTCTGTTGACGAGCCTGTTGATGTGGTTAAAGTTAAATATAGTGATATAGATATTAACGGTCACATGAATAGTTGCCGTTATATAGAACATGTGCTTGATCTTTTTTCTATCAACTATCTGAAAGAGCATAATGTAAAAAGGTTTGAGATTGCTTATATGGCTGAGTGTCTCTGTGGAGAACAGTTGGCTCTGTTTAAGGAAGAAACGGAGCCAGGCGTCTTTCAAATAGAAATCAGAAAGATCGGTACTAATGAGATTTCCTGTAGAAGTAAGGTTATCTTTAATTGAAAAAGAATGTGATTTTTTTTATAGAGCCTAATATGCCAAATATGATTAGCATATTAGGCTCAAAAATTTTAGTTTTAACTTTATCGTTACTTTTTTCTTACTCCTCTTACAGCTTCAGCCTCGAGAGGGTTATCGGGCCAGTAATGCTTTGGATAGCGACGTTTAAGTTCCTTCTTGACTTCGAAATATGTGTTCTGCCAGAAACTCTTTAGGTCTTTTGTCAACTGTACTGGCTTGAATCCTGGGGAAAGTAATTCCATGAGAACAGCACATTTGCCTTCGTTAACCCTTGGCGTATCTTCCATTCCAAAACACTCTTGTAGTCTTACCCTAACTATTGGTTCTTCGCTTCCTATACGATATTCAACTTTTATCTTGCTGCCTGTTGGTACGGCTATGTGAGTTGGAGCAAGTCGATCAATTTCCTGCTGTTTGGCATAATCAAGTAAAGACCATATTACGGCACACATGTCAATCTTCTTCAGTTCTACGGAATTAAGATTCTTACTCGCGTAGAAAGGGAGCCATTCTTTCGCCCTTTTCATAAGAGTATCCGTACTCATGTCTGGCCAGTCTGTTTCTGGGTACCATCTCTGTACCGTTGCAATTCTTTGCTGCAAGTTCTCAACCTTGTCGTCTATATTGAACATGCTAAGACCGTATTTTTGAGAAGCCTCAGCAACAATTCTTATAGCTGTGTCACGATCAATATTTTGTAAAGGCTGTGAATCGAGAATGAGTTTACCTAAACATAATTCCTTTCTTGCTATGAGTACTCCTTCTTTATTGTCCCATGCAATTTTCTCCCTTTCCTTGGCTATATTTTTTATGTCCTTTGTATCAAGTTGAGACGCAAGGAAGATATGTCCATTTCCATGTTGTATGTTTATATTTGCTACGGCAAGCCATTCGTAAGCAGATAGGGTGTCATCCTTATCTACAAACGCCATGTCGCCGTTGGCAAGCACGAACTTACCACATCCATCCTTGTGTGCAGAACCTATTCGTTCGGGAAAAGCGCTTGCTATGAGTTTTCCGACACTTAGAGAATCGAAGGTGCCGTTATTTTCTTTACATCCTATTAGTTGGCGGTACTGA